>JAEWBL010000160.1 GCA_023391175.1 Pseudomonadota bacterium | reverse complement strand
GCTGGTGGCCGCGCTCTCCACCTATTACAGCGGCGACCGCGCCGTCACGATGGTGGTCATCGGCTTCATGCTGTTCAACTTCATGACCAATCTCGGCCCCAACGCGCAGACCTACCTGATCGCCGGCGAGGTCTTCCCGACCCGCATCCGCGGCATGGGGGCGGGCTTCGCCGCCGCCTTCGCCAAGATCGGGGCAGTGCTCACCGCCTTCCTGTTCCCGATCCTGCTCGCGGACCTCGGCACCCGCACGCTGCTGCTTATGCTGATCGGCGCCTCGCTGCTGGGCGCGGTGGTGACGTGGCACTATCGCATCGAGACGCGCGGGCGCAGCCTCGACGATATCGGAAATTGATTATTCCGCCGGCTCGGGCACGGGAGCGTTCCACCACGCATCGATGGAGGCCAGCACCGCCGGCCGCAGCTCGGCGAGGTCGCCGGCGAAGCCCGCCCATTCGGCGGTGATGCTGGGTGAGACCGAGGTGATGACCGAAAGTTCGGCCGCCACCGCGGCATGGAACGCGGCGGTGAGGCCGCGGCCCTCGGCCTCCTGCCGGCCGAACTTGGAGAGCACCACCACCGTGTCGGACAGGTCGCCGCCCTCGGCGAGGCGATCGGCGATGGCCCGCTCCACCCCCGCCGAGGCGGCGGCAAGGCCCGCCGGATCGAGGCTGCACCCGGCCGCGCCGGGTCCGAGATCCTGATGCAGGCGATTGGTCTCGCCGGAGACGAGATCGAGCATCAGCACATCCTCATGGGCGCAGCCGGGGGTGAGGTGCTCCACCACGCCGAGCACGCGCACGCCCTGCGCGGCAAGGCGCCGCGCCGCCTCCGCCAGCAAGGACTGGATCGCTTCCCGGTCGCCGCCCTGAAGGGCGAGGATCATCGGCCGTTCGTCCCCCGTCATCGCGAAAATCCGTCTGCTCCGCCGTTTCCGGCCGTTCACCGTGCGCGCCCCCGCAGCCGAAGCTGTATCGTGCGCACCATAACACGTCCGCCCGGCGCGGGGCGAGGCCTCCGCTCCCTACCGCGCCACCATCTCGTCCCATCGTGGCCACAGATTCGGCCTATGGGCGGCCGCTTCCCCATTCGCGGAGATGCCCCCGCCGTGATTCGCCCCGTTCTGCGCCCGTTCCTTCTGCCCCTGCTCCTCGCCGCTGCCGCACCCCTCACGCCGGCATGCGCCGGCCCCAGCCGGCACGACGACATGATGCTCCACGTGGACCCCGGTACCCGCATCGAGCAGCGCTGCAACGCCCGCGCCATGGGCGAGGTGGGGCGCGAGCACAAGGACATGCGGCCGGAGGAGGTGGTGGCCTACGCCTTCGCCGACCCCAAGCTCGGCGACTTCCGGCACGGCGACGCCGCTATCTCCGCCCCCGGCGCGGCCATCCGCAGCCGCCAGCATTGGTACCACCTCGCCTATCGCTGCAAGACCAGCCCGGACGGCATGGATGTGGTAGCCTTCAGCTACACGCTGGGGTCCGAGGTGCCGCGGCAGGACTGGGACGCCCACAGCCTGGTGCCGTGACCCGAGACATTGGGTGCAAGAAATCTGATCCGAGGCCATCGATGACCGCCGATCCGCAGGATGAGGCTTCCGCCGCCGCGCCACCCGTCCGCAAGCGGCGAATCCGCAAGGCCGCGGTGGGGGCCGGGGCGGTGGGCGCGGGCACCGTGGGCGCCGGGTCCATGGGGACGGGCTCCATCGGTGCCATCGCCATCGGCGCGCTGGCCTTCGGCGCGCTCGCGGTGGGGGCCGTCGCCATCGGCCGCCTCGCCATCGGCCGCGCCCGCATCCGCCGGCTGGAGATCGATGAACTGGTGGTCGGGCGCATCCACCGGAAATAGGGGCCGCCCGCTGGCTCCTCAGCCGCGCGCGGCGCTCCGGTGGGCGAAGGCCCAGACGCGGTAGCCGGTGAAGGTCCACATCATGGTGATGCCGGTGGTGAGGAACTGGGCCAGCAGATAGAACAGCCCCGCCTTGTCCACGAACAGCCACATCAGCGTTCCGTTGAGCACGAAGGCCACCCCCGCCACCACAATGAAGCGCGGCACTGCCCCGGCGTGGGAGCGCGTGGCGTCGAAGGTGAAGCGACGGTTGAGGACGTAGGACACGATACCGCCCACCACGAACCCCACCGCCGAGCCGAGTACGGCACCGACGGCATCCATCTCCACCAGAATGGCGAGGGTGGAGAAATGGGCGAAGGCGGCGGTGAGACCCACGCCGACGAATCGGGCGAACTGGCCGATCAGGTCGCCATGGCGCGCGCGGTATTCATTGACCGTCCGGGCGAGGGAAGGCGGCAGCACAGGCGTCTCCGGCAGGAAAGCTTATCAAAATCCTCAAGGCCGAGGCGGCGCGGGGCGGGCGCCGGACACCCCGCGGGGATGTGTGTTCCCGGCGCCGCGTCATCTCGGTGACATGGCTTCCGTCGCCGCAAATTATGGTCTAAGGAAGCCCATCAGCGCCAAGGGCCCGGGAAATTGCGCAGGTGTGACATCCGTGAGGTGTGACATCCGCGCTGCCTCCCGCCCGCGCGCAAGTCTGGGAGCAGGCCCCGGCCAAGCTCGTACCTTTCTGGGGCGCGTGACCCGCGGCCCTTTTTTTGCGCCCGGCGGGCGCTAGGAAGGCGCGGGCGCCGCGACGGGGCGGCTCCTGATGGAAACGGATCCCGTTGTCCTCGCCGGCTGAGCGGCGCGGGTGGCGGCGGTCGAGGGCTCAAAGACGGATATGCCGAAACGCACCGATATCGAAACCATCCTCATCATCGGCGCCGGTCCCATCGTGATCGGGCAGGCCTGCGAATTCGACTATTCGGGAACGCAGGCGGTCAAGGCGCTCAAGGAGGAGGGATACCGGGTCGTCCTCGTGAACTCGAATCCCGCGACCATCATGACCGACCCGGACATGGCGGACGCGACCTATATCGAGCCCATCACCGCCGAGATCGTCACCAAGATCATCGAGAAGGAGCGCGGCGACCGCTCCAAGGGCTTCGCGCTCCTGCCCACCATGGGCGGCCAGACCGCGCTCAACTGCGCGCTGTCGCTCAAGAAGATGGGCACGCTGGAAAAGTATGACGTCGAGATGATCGGCGCCACCGCCGAGGCCATCGACAAGGCCGAGGACCGCGAGCTGTTCCGCGAGGCCATGACCAAGATCGGCCTCTCGACGCCCAAGTCCCGCCAGATC
>JAEWBL010000545.1 GCA_023391175.1 Pseudomonadota bacterium | reverse complement strand
ACGCACAACAGATCGAACATGCGCGCGGTGATATGCCCGGCGTCCAGCTCACTCGGCAGACCCGCCACGTGCTCGCGCAGATCACCCACCGCACCGGCACCAAGCTCATTCCAGGCCTCGCGCCTGGCGAAGCGGGTCACATGTTCGCGCTCGGGCCGCACGATGAAGTTGTCCACGTTCATCGCGGCCACTTCGCCGTGCAGCACGTCGACCAGGCCGCCCTGCACGTCGTGCCCGTCGTACTGCGCATCCTCACCATCGGCGATGCCAAGCTGCTTCTCGCGCAGCAACGTCAGCAGGTCCACCCGCTGTTTGAACAGGCGCTTGCCCAACGGCTCGGCCAGCTTGCCTTCCGCGCCCTTGGGATGCTCGTTGAAGTACTCGAAGTTGCCGCAGAAATCGAAGATGTGGAACTCCGTCTTGTCCTGCCCCGGGCCGAACAGGTCCGGGCACAGCCGGGTGCCGCGGCCGATCATCTGCAGGAACTTGACCTTCGACCGCACCGCCTTGAAGAACACCAGGTTCAGCACTTCCGGCACGTCGATGCCGGTATCGAGCATGTCTACGGAAATGGCGATCTGCGGACGCTTCGCCGGCTGGCTGAAGTCATCGATCAGGCTCTGCGCATACTTGACCGAATGCGTGATCACCCGGGCGAACTCGCCCTTCAGATGCGGATAGTGATGATCGAAGCGCCGGGCGATGAACTCGGCATGTTGCTGATTGACCGCGAAGATGATGGTCTTGCCCAGCAGGTCACCACCGTCCACCTTAAGCCCGTGCTGCATCAGATGCTTGAGCATCCGGTCGACGGTGTCTTCGTTGAACAGCTTCTTGTTGATGTCCGAAGCCAACACCTCGTCCGGCGGGTCATCCTCGTCGCGGTCGCCCCAGTCCAGCGACTCCCAGTGATCCTTCTCCTCCTCGCTCAGCTCGTCGTAGCGGATACCTTCGCGGACGAACTTCAGCGGGACCGACTGTGCCTTCGGCGGCACCAGATAGCCATCGGCTACCGCTTCGTCCAGGCCATAGGCGTCGGTAGGCACGCCGGTCTCCAGCCCGAACAGGTGATAGGTGTCGCGATCCACCTCGTCACGCGGGGTGGCGGTCAGGCCGACCAGGTAGCTGTCGAAGTAGCGGAAGATCGCGCCGTACTTCTGGTACACGCTGCGGTGGGCTTCGTCGATCACGATCAGGTCGAAGTGACCCACGCCGTACCTGCGCCTGGCCCCGTCCATCTCCTCGATCAGGCCCATCATGGTCGGGTATGTGGACAGGAACACCCGGCCCTGCCCGTTCCTGTCGGTGACCAGGTTGACCGGGCTGGAATCGGGCAGGTGCGCCTTGAAGGCGTTGGCCGCCTGCTTGACCAGGGCAACCCGGTCGGCGAGGAACAGCACCCGCTTGACCCAGTTGGCCCGCATCAGCAGTTCCACCAGCGCAATCGACATGCGGGTCTTGCCGGTGCCGGTCGCCATGGTCAGCAGGCCGGCGCGGCGGCCCTGCGCAAGCGATTCCACCATCGCCCGGATGGCGCGCTGCTGGTAGGCGCGGCCACTGATGGCGGCATTGACGGCCAGCGTCCGCGGATCGACCTGCAAGCTGCGCCGGGTGATGGCTAGGGCCAGTTCGTCCGCGTTGTGGAAGCCCTGCACTTCCCGCGGCGGCGCACGGGTATCGTCCCACAGCCAGGTGGCATGGCCGTTGGTGTAGTAGATGAGGGGGCGCTGCCCGCTCATCTGTTCCAGGCAGTCGGCATAAAGTTTGGCCTGCTGCCGGCCCACATCCGGGTCGCTGAAGCTGCGCTTGGCTTCCACCACCGCCGCCGGCTTGCCATCGGCGCCGTACAGCACATAGTCGGCGAACCCCTCGCCCTTTCCATTGGGCATGCCGACCAGCGGCACTTCGATCGCCGCGTTGCTGCCCACCTCCCAGCCAGCCTCACGCAGCAGGACGTCGATAAAGTGCCTGCGGGTGTCGGCCTCGTTGTAGTCGTGGGCATCCGGCACGGCCAGGTTGGCGGCCTTGGCCTGGGCCAGCTCGGCGCGGCGCGCGGCCAGCTCCGCATCCACCTGCGCCAGCAATGCCTCGCGCTCGGCCAGGGTGGCGGCCTGCTCGGCCAGGCGCGCCTCGCGCACTTCCAGCGTCGCGTGCAGTGCCCCGATCTGCTGCTGGAAGCGCTCCTCCTGCTTCTTCAGTTCTTCGCGGGTGAAGGACACGGCCTCGTCGGCACGCACCAGCGTCGGCACCTGCTTTTCGTCCCACTCTGCCTCGATGGCCTTGGGATCGGTGGCACGGGTATAGGTGCGCGCCAGCCAGAACAGCACATGGAACAGATCGCGTACCAGACGCATGGCATCGCCGCTGCCGATGCGCTGGCTGCCATGCACGGCCTGGTTGCCGACCCGCTGGATCAACCGCATCTTGTCGTGCACGTACGGCGGCACCAGCTTCGCGAACGCCGGCTGGGTCAGCAGCACGTTCAACCCGTTTTCGTAGGGAATCCGCAGGTCGCGGTCGTTCTGGTACAGCCAGTGCACCGCCTGCTCCAGCGCATGGCGGGTGCGCATGCAGCAGGCGCGAGGATCGGAATGGACCAGTTGCTCCGCCCCTTGGGCCGGCTCGAGGAGCGGTTTGAACTCGGGGAGGAGGAACTGGAAGTTGGTCATGACCTACAACGCTCCACTGAAAGCCCGATGCTGCAGACTGGAAAAAGTGCAATCCAACAACGCAAGCCATTCTGCCTGCAGGCTAGCTTTCCGTTCCAGTGAACGTCTCAGATCCACAAAGCGTTTCTGAAGGGCTAGTGGCGGAATCGGGACCGTCACCTTCTCGATACGAAATAGAGCCAGCTTTCCAATCGTGACCTGTCCTGTCTGAGCCTGAATCTGGTGTTGCGCATCCGGCGCACTGAGCGCGAAAGCCAAAAATTCAGGCTCATAAGGAGTTACCCCCAAATCCACCAGCTTTGCTGCGTTTTCGGTGAGGTTTGCACCGCTGAAATTCTCCCCGACAGGCGCCACAGCGCCGATGGTTCCAGCGATGGTGATGATCACATCCCCCTTTGAGACGGTGTAGCGTTCAATCTGTCTCTGCACATCTGGCGTCAGATACTTGAGCTGATGCTCAAGTATGCGTCCAGACTCGATGTCGGACACCCTGATATAGCGAAATGGTGTCTCTGAGTCCGAATAGTCCTGACCCTTAGGAAGACGCTTCCCCCCCTTAACCGCACAGATCTCTCCAATCGCCACACATTCCCACTGACTACCATCACCGAACATGTCGAGAAACACGGACTGCAGCAGTTGATCGAGCTTGGCGATGGCTTCGCGGCGCTTGACGCGCAGCGCGTCGGCCTTGTCCAGAATCGCCGCGATGCGTCGCTGCTCCACAAGCGAAGGCAGCGGAATCATCAGAGCCAGGCAACGAGTCAAATCCATGTTCGATATGTTCGTTGTCTGCCTTCCACAATTGCGCGCGCGCGTCTGCGTCTGGGGCGAATTGAACCAGTGGTACAGATAACGTGCATCCACCTTCGTGGAGTCGGCTCGAAGAGCCGCTATGAACCCCCCTGGCACCGCAGCATAGGCGAGCTCTGGGACCCAGCAGCATTTGCCTACCAGATTCCAGCTGTTGGCGGTAGAAACGAGAATGTCGCCATTACGCAAGAACTTCTCACTGGACCTTATCAGACTGACCGGAATCGACTTGATGTCGTCCTGAATGAGAGTTTCCTGGATGTTAGCCGTCCGCATACATACGACAGATCCTTTCGAGAAGTTCTCCATCAGATCTTCCGGCTTGTACGTTACGCCGCGGATGAACTCCGCAACGTCTCCCAGCGGCACGATGGAATGTGTCACTTCAACATCCCCTCCAACTCATCCACCCCCCGCATGATCTCGGCCTCCAGAACCTTCAGTTCGGCCAGGATCTTCAGCGGCGGGTCGTACTCCACCGCCTCGTGCACCACCTGCTTGTAGCGGCTGATCGACAGGTCGTAGTCGTTGCCGGCGATCTCGGCCTTGGGCACCAGGAAACTCTGCTCGGTGCGCACGCGCTTTCCTTCGCCCTTGCGGCCCTGCCAGCGCTTGAGAATGTCCGGCAGGTTGTTGCTCTCGTGCCTACCGGCATCCAGCGGGTTGCGCTTGTCGTCCAGGCTGTAGCCGTCGGCCTGCATGTCGTAGAACCAGACCTGATCGGTACCGCCGGAGTTGGTCTTGGTAAACAGCAGGATGGCCGTGGATACGCCGGCATAAGGGCGGAACACACCCGAGGGCATGGATACGATGCCATCGAGTTTGTGGTCTTCCACCAGCATGCGACGCAGCGCCTTGTGTGCCTTGGATGAGCCGAACAGCACCCCGTCAGGCACGATTACCGCCGCACGACCGCCGGGCTTGAGCAGCCGCAGGAACAGGGCCAGGAACAGCAGCTCGGTTTTCTTGGTCTTGACGACCTGCAGCAGGTCCTTGGCGGTGCTGTCGTAGTCCAGGCTGCCGGCGAACGGCGGATTGGCCAGGATCAGGCTGAACTGGCCCTCCACCCCAGCATGGCCCTCGCTGAGGCTGTCGCGGTACTCGATGGCCGGGTTCTCCACTCCGTGGAGCAGCATGTTCATGCTGCCGACGCGCAGCATGGTGGTGTCGAAATCGAAGCCGTGAAAGGTCTCGGCGTTGAAGCGTCGGACAGATATCTTGTCCTTGTAAATCTCGTCGCGATGGTGGGCGTCCAGGTACTCGGCCGCCGCGACCAGGAAGCCGGCGGTGCCACAAGCCGGGTCGCA
>JAEWBL010000094.1 GCA_023391175.1 Pseudomonadota bacterium | reverse complement strand
CCGCCAAGCTGCGGATCAAGAAGGGCGGCGGCAATGCCGGCCACAACGGTCTGAGGTCCATCACCGCCCAGTGCGGCAATGATTACTGGCGCATCCGCCTCGGCATCGGCCATCCCGGCGACAAGGCGCTGGTGCATGCCTATGTGCTCAACGACTTCGCCAAGTCGGAGAAGGGCTGGGTGGATGCCGTGAGCGACGCCTGCGCCGATTTCGCCGAACTGCTGGTGAAGCAGCGCCCGGACGAGTTCCAGAACCGCGCCCATCTCTTTCTGGAAGCCCAGGGCTTCGGCGAGCAGAAACGGGTCGGCGAGAAGGGCTGAGGCCCCGCGCGCGACCATGGCGCAAGCTTCGGCGGGTTGCGCACACGCTGCCCGAGGGGCTATGCGATCCCCCAACGGTCGCAGCGCGGCCTGATCCTTTTCTTCCATCCTGCAGCCGCACCGGCGGGCGGGTGCAACTCCGGGCTTTCCATGGGCTTCAAATGCGGCATCGTCGGGCTTCCCAACGTGGGCAAGTCCACCCTCTTCAACGCGCTCACCCAGACGGCGGCGGCGCAGGCGGCGAATTATCCGTTCTGCACCATCGAGCCGAACGTGGGTGACGTGGCGGTGCCCGATCCGCGCCTCGACACGCTGGCGGAGATCGCCGGCTCCGGCGCCATCATCCCCACCCGCCTCACCTTCGTGGACATTGCGGGCCTCGTGCGCGGCGCCTCCAAGGGCGAGGGTCTCGGCAACCAGTTCCTCGCCAACATCCGCGAGTGCGACGCCATCGCCCATGTGGTGCGCTGCTTCGAGGATGGGGACGTGACCCATGTGGAAGGCAAGATCGCGCCGGTCAACGACATCGAGACCATCGAGACCGAGCTGATGCTCGCCGACCTCGATAGCCTCGAGAAGCGCCTGCCGACGCTGGAGAAGAAGGCCAAGGGCGGCACCGACAAGGAAGCCAAGGAAACCCTCGACCTCGTCATGCGCGCCCTCGTCCTGCTGCGCGAGGGCAAGCCCGCCCGCCTCGCCGAGGTGAAGCCGGAAGAGAAGAAGCTCTTCAACCAGCTGGGCCTGCTCTCCGCCAAGCCGGTGCTTTACGTGTGCAACGTGGAGGAAGGCTCCGCGAAGGAGGGCAATGCCCTTTCCGCCGAGGTCTTCAAGCGCGCCGCCGAGGAAGGCGCCAAGGCGGTGGTCGTCTCCGCCAAGATCGAGAGCGAGATCGCGGTGCTGCCGCCCGACGAGCAGAAGGAATATCTGGAGGCCATCGACCTCGACGAGCCGGGCCTCAACCGCGTCATCCGCGCCGGCTACGAGCTGCTCCAGCTGCTCACCTATTTCACCGTCGGCCCGAAGGAAGCCCGCGCCTGGACCATTACCGCCGGCACCAAGGCCCCGGCGGCGGCGGGCGTGATCCATACGGATTTCGAGAAGGGTTTCATCCGCGCCGAAACCGTCGCCTACGACGACTACGTGAAGTTCAAGGGCGAGGCCGGCGCCCGCGAGGGCGGCCGGTTCCGGCTGGAAGGCAAGGACTATGTGGTCGCCGACGGCGACGTGCTGCACTTCCGCTTCGCCAACTGAGGCTCCATCATGGTCGTGGCCGGGCCGCAAGAACTCGGCCGCTTCACCTTCACGGCGGAAGAGATCGTACGCTTCGCCCGCGCCTACGATCCCCAGCCCTTCCATGTCGATGCGGAGGCGGCCGCCGCCTCCCCCTTCGGCTGCCTTATCGCCTCGGGCTGGCACACGGTCTCGACGTGGATGGGCCTGTTCGTGCGCGCCCACGGCGCGGCGGCTGAAGCCCTGCCCGCCGACCACGCGGCGGTGATCGCGCCCGTGGGCGTCGGCTTCGGCCTGACGGATCTCAAATGGCTCGCCCCGGTGCGCGCAGGCGACACCATCACCTTCTTCACCGAAATTCTCGACGCCCGCCCCAGCACCAGCCGCCCCGGCTGGACGATCTACCACCGCACCGGCAGCGCCCGGCGGGAGGATGGGACGGAGGTGATGCGCTTCGAGCTGAGGCATCTGGCGCCGGACGCGCGAGAACCGCACCACGTTAGCACGCGGTAGTTGCATATCGGAATATATTCCTATATCGTCTCCTTCGGATTGACGGAGGAGAGCGGCTGTGTCGCAGACAGATGCAGAATTGGATGCCTTCGACCGATTGCGCCGTCTCACGCGGCAGCTGAACCTCGATGTCGCGACGTGGCGCCTCACGCTCGCATTGAAGGGAGGCTACGATCCCAGCCAGCCGCGAATCCCGAGCGGCGAGCCCGGTGGCGGGCAATGGACTGGTGGCGGCGAAAGCAGCACGGGGACCAAACCTGCCCCCGCCGAACGGCGCATTTCGGTGGCTGCACGGCGCATTTCGCCTGCAGTCGAGGCAGCATGTTGGCAACAGTATATGGCCGACATGTTTCACTGCGATATGGTCGGTTTAAAGTCGTGCCGAGCACAGGCTTCGCAACGCTGCGCCGCATGCCTCAGAGGTCACCCGATCCCGCCACTAAGCTATTGAAAGAAATAAAATGATTATTTTAACGCACGATATTTTCATTCAAAAAAATGAAGGGCAAAAAAAGATCGAAATCAGAATATACCAACCGCAACAGCTTGCACATTCGTGGGGATGTAAATACGAAATAGACTGGCCTGAAGGGAAATATAGCATCACGGCACAGGGCGAGGATGCCCTTCAGTCTCTGACCATCGCGCTCCAGATGATCGGCGCGGATCTGTACACCAGCGCCTATCATCAGGAAGGTTCGCTGCGCGCCTACGACAAGGAGGACGGCTACGGCTTCCCCGTTCCGAACAACCTGCGCGACCTGCTCATCGGCGTCGACAAGATGAGCTTCTGATTTCAGTCCCTCGCGGAGCCCCGCCATGGTGATCCTCACGCACACCCTTTTCATCAGGGGCGAGGCTGGCGACACGCCGGTGGAGATCCGCCTGTACCAGCCCGAACACATCGTGGAGGACTTCGGCGAGTCCTGGGGCTGCCGCTTCGAGATCGACTGGCCGGACCGCACCAAGAGCATGGTCGTCCATGGATACGATGCGCTGCAGGCGCTCATCCTCTCCATGATGTGCGTCGGCGTGAACCTCTATGTGTCCGAGTATCACGACGACGGCCTGCTCTATTCACCCGGTCGCGAAGGCGGCTATGGGTTTCCGGTCACCAAGAACATCCGCGACGTTCTGGTGGGGAGCGACAAGGCCACCTTCTGGCCTGACGCTCCGGTATCCCCACGCCCAGCTTGACGTTTGCGTCATCCTCGCCTTCCATCGGCCTCCAACGACAGGGAGGCCGCCTTGCCCGACATCTTCTTCGAAGATTTCATCATCGGTGAGGTGAAGACGTTCGGCTCGCACAAGGTCACCGAGGAGGAGATCCTCGCCTTCGCGCGAGAGTTCGATCCCCAGCCCATGCACCTCGATGCGGCGGCCGGCAAGGCGTCCCTGCTCGGCGGGCTCGCGGCCTCCGGCTGGCATTCCTGCGCCATCATGATGCGGCTCATCTGCGACGGCTTCCTGCTGCGCACCGCCGGCCAGGGCTCGCCCGGCGTCACCGAGAACAAGTGGCTCGCGCCCGTCTTCCCCGGCGACGTGCTCACGCTCCGCCGCACGGTGCTGGAGAGCCGCACCTCCAAGAGCAAGCCCGACATGGGGCTCGTGACGTTCCGCTTCGAGCTTCTCAAGGCCGACAAGAGCGCCGCGGTCGACCAGACCTGCGTCTGCATGATCGGCCGCCGCAACCCGGGAGCGCGCCTCGCATGATGTATTTCGAGGACGTCGAGGTGGGTGCCACGGCCGCGCTGGGCAACCACTCCTTCACCGAGGCGGAGATGCTGGCCTTCGCCCGGCTCTACGACCCCCAGCCGTTCCATGTGGACCCCGAGGCGGCCCGGCGCAGCCCGTTCGGCGCGCTGGTGGCCTCCGGCTGGCACACCGCCGCCATGTGGATGAAGTGCTTCGTCGCCTCCAACATGGCGCTACCCAGGGAGGCCTCGAAGCCCGGCGAGGACAGCGTGCCGGGCGGCGGCTCCTTCGGCCCAGCCTCCGGCTTCACCAAGCTGCGCTGGGTGAAGCCGGTCTATGCGGGCGATACCATCTCGTTCGCCACCGAGGTGCGGGACAAGATCACCATCAAGTCCCGGCCCCAATGGGGCTTCCTGCGCACCTACAATTCCGGCACCAACCAGCACGGGGATCTCGTCATCGACTTCGAGAGCACCGTGCTGATGCGCCGCCGGCCCTGAGGCGCGTCAGCCCTCCAGCTCCTCTTTCAGGATTTCGAGCCGCAGCCATTCCTCCTCCGCCGCGTCGAGGGCCGCCTGCGTTTCTCCGAGCGCGGCCGAGGCCGTGTCGAAGCGGGCCGGGTCGCGGGCGTAGAGCGCGGGATCGGCGATTTCGGCGGCAAGCTTCTCCAGCTTGGCGCGCAGGTCGTCCATGGTCTTGGGCAGCGTCTTGAGCGCGTGCTGCTCGTGGAAGGAGAGCCGGCGCTTCGCCCCGGCTGGCGACGCCTTGCCGCCCTCCGGCTTCGGCTCCGCCCCGGCCTTCCCCTTGGCAGAGGTGGCGCCCTTGTCCCGCGCCTCCACGCCGCGACCACGCTGGGACAGCATGTCCGAATAGCCGCCGGCATATTCGCGGAACACACCCTCCCCCTCCGCCATCACCACGCTGGAGACGGTGCGGTCGAGGAAGTCGCGATCGTGGCTGACGAGGATGACGGTTCCGGGATAGTCCGCGACCATCTCCTGCAGCAGGTCGAGGGTTTCGAGATCGAGGTCGTTGGTGGGCTCGTCCAGCACCAGCACGTTGGAGGGCAGCGCCAGCGCCCGTGCCAGCATCAGCCGGCCGCGCTCGCCGCCGGAGAGCACGGAGAGCGGCGCGTTGGCCTGCTCGGGGGTGAACAGGAAGTCCTTGAGGTAGCCCATCACATGCTTGGGCACCCCGCCCACCTGCACCTGGTCGGAGCCGCCGCCGGTAAGCGCATCGCGCAGGGTGGTGCCGGGATCGAGCGCCGCGCGCTTCTGGTCCAGGCTCGCGACTTCGAGATTGGTGCCGAGCTTCACCGTGCCCGAATCGGGAGCAAGTTCGCCGGTGAGCAGCTTGATGAGGGTGGTCTTGCCGGCGCCGTTGGGGCCGATGATGCCGATGCGATCACCGCGCAGGATGCGGGTGGAGAAATCCTTCACCACCGACCGGTCGCCGAACGCCTTGGCGATGTGCTTCGCCTCGATGACCAGCTTGCCCGAGGCCTCGGCCTCGCTCACCGCCAGCTTGACGTTGCCGACGGCGCGGCGCTCCTCGCGCCGGTCCTTGCGCATGGAGTGCAGCAGGCCGAGCCGGCGCACGTTGCGCTTGCGGCGGGCGGTGACGCCGTAGCGCAGCCAGTCCAGTTCCGCGACGATCTTGCGGTCGAGCTTGTGGCGCTCCGTCTCTTCCTGCTCCAGCACTTCGTCGCGCCACGCCTCGAAGGCGCCGAACCCCTGCTCCAGCCGCCGGGTCTGGCCACGGTCGAGCCACACGGTGGCGCGGGAAAGCGTTTCGAGGAAGCGCCGGTCATGGCTGATGAGCACCATGGCGGACTTTAAGCCCCTCAGCTCGCTTTCCAGCCATTCGATGGCCGGCAGGTCGAGATGGTTGGTGGGCTCATCCAGCAGAAGCACGTCCGGCTCCGGCGCGATGACGCGCGCCAGAGCTGCCCGGCGGGCCTCGCCGCCGGAGAGGTGAGCGGGGTCTTCCTGTCCGGTCAGGCCCAACTCGGTGAGAAGATATTGGGCGCGATAGGCATCGTCGCCAGGCCCGAGACCGGCCTCCACATAGGCGAGCGTCGTCACATAGCCGGAAAAATCCGGCTCCTGCGGCAGATAGCGCACCGTGGCGCCGGGCTGCAAAAAGCGCGTGCCGGAATCCGGCTCGATGAGCCCCGCCGCCACCTTCAGCAGCGTGGACTTGCCCGAGCCGTTGCGGCCGACAAGGCACACCCGCTCGCCCGCCGACACGGAAAGCTCCGCACCGTCGAGCAGAGGGGTGGCGCCGAAGCGCAGATGGATGTCCTGGAGGAGAACGAGCGGAGGAGCCATGGAGCCGGATTAAAGCCCTCTGCCCCGGAACGCAAAGCCCGTTAGCACGGCGCCTGCCTTCGCGGCCCGCTCGTTCCTCACAGGACACGGCGACGCGACCGCTGCCGGGACTATTCCGGCAGCGCGCGCAGTCCCGCCATCAATGTACGGTGGAAGATCCGTTCAGCTTGGACATCTGGTCCTTGAGAACCAGCTTCTTGCGCTTCAGCTCGGCGACACGAAGAGGATCCGAGGCGGGGCTGTTCATTTCGCGGCTGAGCTCCTGCTCGATGGCCGCGTGACGCCGCTTCAGCTCCTGAAGGTGCGACTGGATGGACATTCTGAGCCACTCCCTGTCTGCAACACGACATCAGTCTGTCACGGAGCCGACGAAGAGTCGACCGCCTTGTGGACCGTCTTTCCGCCCCTCCGGCGACCTCCCATCTTGCGGCGCGGCAAGCCCGGGCCATAGTCATTCCAGATGGGGGCGAGCGGGCGGCGGACCCGCGCGCCGGTGACAGGACCGGGCATGACGAGCGACGAGGAACGGGATCTCAAGGTCCACCTGGAACGCCTGAAGCAGGAGCATCGCGATCTCGATGCAGCGATCGAGGCGCTCACCAGCGTGTCGGGATCGGACGTGCTGCAGATCCAGCGGCTCAAGAAGCGCAAGCTGCAACTGAAGGACCGCATCGGTCAGATCGAGGACGAATTGTTCCCCGATATCATCGCCTGAGCGGACGCGCCTGGCACAGGCGCGAGGCCGGATCTCCTGAGGAGTCATCCGGTGCGCGGAGGCCGGGCGTGCCCGGTCTCCGGAAAGCGGCAGAACGGCTCAGAGCTGGCCAAGCAGCGCGGCGGCGCCGGAGGCGTCGGCCTTGGAGGGCACGTCCTCCACGTTGAGGGTCTTCACAACGCCGTCCTCGACCACCATCGAATAGCGCTTGGAGCGCACGCCGAGACCGGCGGCCGAGCCGTCGAAGGTGAGGTCGAGCGCGGTCGCGAAGGAGGCGTCGGGGTCTGCCAGGAACACGATCTTGCCATCCGCGCCGGACGCCTTTTCCCAGGCGCCCATGACGAAGGGATCGTTCACCGACACCACGGCGATGGCATCCACGCCCTTGGCCTTGATGGCGTCAGCCTCGTGGACGTAGCCCGGCAGATGGTTCTTGTGGCAGGTGGGGGTGAAGGCACCCGGCACCGCGAACAGCACCACCTTCTTGCCCTTGAAGATTTCGTCTGTGGTCTTCGGCACGGGGCCGTCCTCGGTGGGAACACGGAAGGTGGCGTTGGGCAGTTTGTCGCCGACCGAAATGGGCATCGTCTTCTCCACAATTTTGGGCGTTTGCGCCCGCGCCGACAATACGGGCTTTTAATCGCGAGAAAAGCGCCCGCCGCGCGCCCGAGCAGGCGAATTCAGCGCGGCGGAAGCTGCGGCACCTGCACCGTGGTGATGATCGCCTTCGGGCTGTCCACGAGGGTCAGGGTCAGCGGCGTCCCCGAGGGATCGGTGCCAGCGGGCACGCCCTCCAGCGGCAGCTCGAAACGGGCGGCACCATCGGGCAGCATGGTCTTCTGCGGCAGCGGCAGGGCCCAGCGGTCCGGCCCCTCGGCGAAGAGATCGGCCTTGGGATTTTGCGCCTTCACCTCGATGACGAGGCGGGGCGGCTGGGCGCTCGTGTCCAGTTCGATCTTCTGCACGGAGGTCGGCTCGGCAACGCCCAGCGGACGTTCCACGGGCAGGGCTGCGCGGGCCGCCGAGATGCGGGACGCCTCTGCGCCCGCGTCTGCGCCAAGCGGTACGGCCAGATCCGCGCGGGCGGGCATGCACAGCGCTTCGCACACCGCGAAATCGAACGCGAGGACGAGCCGCGCCGGCTTGTCCTTGTCCTTCAGCTCCACCTTCAGGGGGAACAGGACCGCCCCCTTGTAGCCGATGGAAAAGCCCCCGCCCCCATCGGCGAAGCGCTTGGGCGCCGGCCATTCCATTTCCACGCGCGCGACGTTCTCCGAGCCGCTCCAGTCCAGAGTCGGCGGCACGCCGCTGTCGCCGGGATAGCGCCAGTAGGTCTTCCAGCCGGGCGCCAGCTTCAGCTCGATGCCCGCGTCCGCCGTCGTGCCCGAGACGGCGCCGGCCATCAGGATCACATCGGCGCCCGGCACCTTCACCGGCGGCGCGCTCGCCGCCTGTGTGGTCAATGGGCAGAGCGTGGCCACAAACGCGACGGCGAGGAGCATGCGGCCAAATGCGCCGGTCGGGAACGGAAGGGCAGGCCGAACCGCCGGCCATGCGCCGCGGGAGCGCGGAGGGGTCGATATCATGGCCTAGCGGGTACCCGCTCGCGGCGCCGACGCAAAGCCCCGGACATCACCCATGGCGCGCACAAGCGTGTGAGCCGCCGTCAGCCCCACCGCCTTGCCGGCCCCCAATGGGACCTCCTGCGATGCAATCCGCATTTCCAAGACGCCCGAACGGCGGTACCCTTTCTCCATGACTGCGAGCCAGAACCACACGATCGAAGGCGGAGGGTCGGGTTTCCTCGATGGGCAGATGCTCATCGCCATGCCGACCATGCGCGACGAGCAGTTCGCCCGCACCCTCGTCTATATGTGCGCCCACTCTCCGGAAGGAGCCATGGGCATAGTGGTGAACCAGCCGGCGAGCCACATCGACTTCACCGACCTCCTCGTCCAGCTCGACGTTGTTCCCGCCTCCGAGCGCATCCTTCTGCCGAAGAGCGCGGGCAGCGTGAAAGTGCTGCGCGGCGGGCCGGTGGAGACCGGGCGCGGCTTCGTGCTGCATTCGGCGGATTATTTCGTCGAGAATTCCACGCTGACCATCGACGACGGCATCTGCCTCACCGCGACGCTGGACATCCTGAAAGCCATCGCCGGCGGGCGCGGACCGCGCAGCGCGGTGCTGGCGCTGGGCTATGCCGGCTGGGCGCCGGGCCAGCTCGAGACGGAAATCCAGGCCAACGGCTGGCTGAACTGCCCGGCCGATCCGGACCTGATTTTCGGCGCGGGCGTGGAGACGAAATACGACAGCGCCCTGCGCAAGCTCGGAATCGTCCCCGGGATGCTGTCCAGCGACGCGGGCCACGCCTGAGCGGTCTTTCGCTCAGGCGCCGCGCGGGCGGAACGTTGCTTCGCTCAGGCGCCGCGCGGGCTTGAGGGGGCGGGCCTCGGGGCGCGTCAGTAGCTGTCGCCCCAGCGGCGCGGGCGGTAGAAGGTGTGCACGCCGATCTTGTCCAGCTTGCGCATTTCCCGCACCCAGCTCGGATGCACCCAGTAGGCGTGATAGTGGGTGGCGCGACCGATGGACGAGAGCCACAGCTTGCCGTCCAGCATGTCGGCGGCGATTTCCTTGGCCTGCACCCACATGTCCGGCTCGCGCACCACGTCCGGCACATCGTCGCAGGCGAAGGTGAACTGGCAGGCGAGGTGCTTGTGGGCGTTCTGGTAGACCGCGCCGCACACGTCCGCCGGGTAATAGCCGGAGAAGACCCGGTTCACGATGACCTGTGCCACCGCGATCTGACCACGCTTGGGCTCGCCCCGGCTCTCGAAATAGATGGCTTCCGCCAGGCACTTCTGCGCCCGCGCCAGCTTCTCGCCGCCGAGTTCCAGCCGCTGGGCGGGCGAGGGCCAGATGCCGTCGCTGGGCGGGGTCTCCAATGCGACTGTGCTGTCCGGTGAGACCAGGGTCGCCTCTCCTTCGGCGTGCGGCGCCGGATGCGGCACATAGCCGTGTTCTGCAAGGGCGGCATATTGGAAGGCGAGAGCCGGAAACAACACCGGATCGCGGCTGAACACCGCCACCGGGTCCTGATGCGGCACCGGGCCGACCAGGGCCGTACCGCCGCCAAACTCGCTCAGCGCCTCTTCCGGCCCGTCATCGCGCGACAATGCCTCGGCGGCCCGGCGCGCCCAGTCCAGATCGGGGGCAATATCTTCCGCCGCAGCCACGCGGGCGGCGTCCTGAATCAGCGGCAGCTCGAGAAGAATGTCGAGCGCCAGCTCCAGATAGGCGCCGGAGATATCATGGTGGCGCGGCGCCCCGACCGATTCGTGGTCCGAGAGCACGAGCGGCGGAGGGAAAGCGAAGGCGTCATCGTCCGCCGCGCCGGTATCGGCCGGATCGGAGACGGACGGGGTGGCGGAGGCGAGCGCGGGAGACACGAGGTCGGACGGTTCCAGGCCGGTGCCGATCTCATGCCGCGCCACCTCCATCACCGGTTGGCCCGCCACCGCGGCGACGGCCGCGGCTCGGGCGCTTTCTTCCGAGACGGGTGCGAGGGAGGCGGTGACGATGGTGCCGGGTGCGACAACACGGCGCGCCGGCTTCGCAGCCTCGGCCAGCGCCTCCTTCGGAACCTCCGGCAGGCCGGTACCCACCGGCTGCGGCAGATCGAGCGTGGCGAGCTTCAGCGCCCGCGCGGAGCCCGGCCAGAGGCCGAGCCCGGAACCGGCCGTCAGGCCTTTCGGCGCCCGGCCGGATACGTCGTCAGCCCCCGCCCCGCAAGGCGTTGCGACGATGAAGGCGGTGGCGACGAGAAGCGGCGACAAAGCCCGACCGGCCCTCGGCCATCGATCCCGACAAATTCCCATACGCCAGCCCTTGCCGAGACTTCATGTCCCCAATAGGGCGCCGGACCGTTGCCGGCCGGCGACACGCAAGAGCATTGTCCGATCAGTCTTGCCCGGAGGTTAATTTCAGCGCCAGCTCCGCTTCGCGGGCAAACGGCCCCTGCCCCTCCAGCTGGAATCTGCGGGCCCGCCCAAGGCCATGGGTGCCGAAGCGCACGCGCACCGCCTCCTCCACCCACTTGTCTTCCTGCGCCGCGCGCTGCGTCGCGCGGCGGCCGTCGGCGTCGAGGAAAGCACCATGGGCCGCGACGGCCGCCTCGAAGGCCTCAAGCCCCTCCCCGGTCGCCGCGGACAGGCGGATCACCGGAACTGTCCAGCCGGCGGAGGCAGAGCCCGCCAGCGACAGCGCTCCCGCCACCTCGGAAGCAGCGCGGCGGGCGACCTCGGCCATGTCCGCCTTGGTGACGACGATGATGTCCGGCAGTTCCATCACGCCCGCCTTCATGAACTGAAGGCTGTCGCCCGACGCCGGCTGGATGCACAGCACCACCGTGTCGGCGACGAGGGAAATGTCCGCCTCCGATTGGCCGACGCCCACGGTCTCGACGATGACCAGATCGTAGACGGCGCGCAGCAGCACCACGGCGGCGATCGAATCATCCGAAAGGCCGCCGAGGCGGTCACGAGCCGCCATGGAGCGGACGAACACGCCACGGTCATCGGGATCGGTCTTCATGCGTGCCCGGTCGCCGAGAAGTGCGCCGCCGGTGCGCCGCGACGACGGGTCCACCGCCAGCACCGCCACGGTGCGTCCCGCCGCACGGGCACGGCGCACCAGAGCATTGGTCAGGGTCGATTTGCCCACCCCGGGCGGGCCGGTGAGACCCAGCACCTCGGCCTTGCCGGCGCGGGCCGCGGCATCGAGCAGCGCCACGAGGTCGGGCTGTCCTCGGGCCGTCTCCACCAGAGCCAGCGCACGGGCGACGGCGCGTTTGCCGCCGGCGGCCAGCGTGGCGAGATCGGGCACAATGGAGGTGCGCGTGCGGTCTGGTGCGGCGGTGGAAGCGGGCTCGGGCGGCATTGCGCCAATCTAGCTGCCGCAGTGCGGGAGGCAACTCGCCGCGTTTGCGCGCCAACGGAAAAAGGCGCCGGCAAAAGCCGGCGCCTCTCCCACTGATCGGATCCGTGCGGGGGAACGGAACCGATCAACAGTCCTGAAAATGGAGGATCAGCCGCAGTAGCCGCGGGACACCTTCACAACGTTGCCGTTGGTCTGACGCAGGTAGCAGCGGCCGTTGTTGCCCCAGAAGTAATAGGCGCGGCGCTGGTCCTGCTGGTTGCCGATGATGGCGCCTGTGGTGCCGCCGATGATGGCGCCGGCCGCGACGCCGCCGGCATTGCCCGTCACCGCGCCGCCGATCAGCGCGCCGGCCGTGCCGCCGATGAGCGCACCACCAACCGTGTTGTTCTGGGC
>JAEWBL010000075.1 GCA_023391175.1 Pseudomonadota bacterium | reverse complement strand
CGGGCCGGGTGGCGAACTTCCTGGGCTGCGAGGCGGTGGAGGACCATCACGCGCTCATCGCGCGCGGGCTCGACGCCATCATCGTGGCCGCGCCCACCCACCTGCATCATCCTGTGGCGCTGGACATCATCAATTCCGGCACCTCGGTGCTGGTGGAGAAGCCGGTGGCCTCCACGGTGGAGGAGGGCCGCGAGATCGTGCAGGCCGCGCGGGCGAAGAACGTCACGCTCATGGTCGGCCATGTGGAGCGCTTCAATCCGGCGGTGCGCGCCGTGAAGGAGGCCATCCGCGGCGAGCACATCCTCTCGGTGGCCTTCACGCGCGTCGGTCCCTTCCCGCCGCGCATGTCGAACGTGGGCGTGGTGATCGACCTCGCCGTGCACGACATCGACCTCATCCGCTGGCTGACCGATTCGGAAATCATCGAGGTGCAGCCGCAGACCTCGGCGGCGCTGGCGGAGCGCGAGGACATCGCGCTCCTCCAGTTCCGCACCGCCTCGGGCGTGCTCGCGCACATCAACACCAACTGGCTCACGCCCTTCAAGGCGCGCACGGTGCATGTGGCCACCGCCAAGAAGTACGTGATCGGCGACCTGCTCACCCGCCAGGTGACCGAGCATTTCGACTACCGGCCGGACGGCTCCTATTCCACCCGGCACCTGCCGGTGGCCTATGCCGAGCCGCTGCGCGCCGAGCTTGAGAACTTCCTCTCCGCCGTGCGCACGGGCCGGCCGCCGGAAGTGACCGGCGACGAGGGCGTGGCGAGCCTCGAGATCGCCATCTCGTGCCTGCCCGGCGCCCCCCCGGCACAGGCCTCCAAGCGCCGCGCGGTGGGCTGAGCCTGCCGCTGAACGCGTGCCGCGCCGGCCTCGCGCCGGCGGGCGGGTGCGCGCACGCCAGATGCCCGGCCACCGGGCCTTTCAAAACGGACATGAGATGACCGCTCCCGCGACGGCCCCCATCGCCTTCATCGACCTTGCCGCCCAGCGCGCCCGCATCGGCCGGCGCGTGGATGACGCGGTGCAGGCGGTGCTCGCCTCCTGCCGCTTCATCAACGGCCCGGAAGTGAACGAGTTCGAGCAGAAGCTCGCCGCCTTCGCCGGGGCGAAATACGCCATCTCCTGCTCCAGCGGCACGGATGCGCTGGCGCTGCTGCTTATGGCCTGGGGCGTGAAGGCGGGCGACGCCGTGTTCTGCCCGGCCTTCACCTTCTGCGCCACCGCCGAGGTGGTGCCGTGGGTGGGCGCCACCCCGGTGTTCGTGGACGTGAAGGCGGACACCTTCAACATGGACCCGGAGAGCCTGGAGCAAGCCATCCAGGTGGCCATCGAGCAGGGGCTTGACCCCCGCGTGGTGATCCCGGTGGATCTGTTCGGCCAGCCGGCGGATTATGATGCCATCCTGCCCATCGCCGAGAAGTACGGCATGAAGGTTCTGTGCGATACGGCGCAGGGCTTCGGCGGCACCTGGAACAACCGGCGCACCGGCTCCATCGGCGACGCCACCGCCACCTCCTTCTTCCCCGCCAAACCGCTCGGCGCCTATGGCGCCGGCGGCGCCATCCTCACCGACAATGAGGAACTGGTGGCGATCCTCAAGAGCCTGCGCGAGCATGGCCAGGGCGTGGACAAGTACCAGAACGTGCGCATCGGCATGACCGCGCGCCTCGACACCATCCAGGCGGCGGTGCTGCTCGAAAAGCTCGCCATCTTCGAGGAAGAGATCGCGGCCCGCGAGAAGGTGGCGCGGCGCTACAACGAACTTCTCAAGGACGTGGCCGGCGTGCCGGTGGTCGATCCGCGCGCCACCTCGGTGTGGGCGCAATACACCATCAAGCTCGCCCCCGGCGTCCGCGACGGCCTCGCGGAGAAGCTGAAGGTCGAGGGCGTGCCTACCGCCGTCTATTATCGCCTGCCCATGCACCTCCAGCCGGCCTATCGCCACTACCCCTCGGCCGGCGCCATCCTGCCGGTGTGCGAGGCGCTGGCGGAGGAGGTCATCTCCCTGCCCATGCACGCCTATCTGGACGAGGCGACCCAGGACCGGATCGTGGATGCGGTGAAGCGGGCACTCAAGGACTGAGAAGGCGCGTCAAGATCAATAAGAAGGGCCGCGGGAGATATCTCCCGCGGCCCTTGTCATTTCAGGCCAGAATGTACCGACCGATACTCACTTCCCGCGCTTGAAGGTGTTCCAGGTCTTGGTGATGACCCGCTGCACCGGCGGTTCGTTGGTGGTGACGATGAAGAGGCGGTCGAAGACCTCCTTCGTCGGATAGATGGACGGGTTGTCCATGATCTCCTTGTCGATGAACTTCTGCGAGGCGAGGTTGCCGTTCGCATAGGAAATGAAGTTCGAGTTCTTGGCCGCCACCTCGGGCTTCATCATGTAGTTGATGAAGGCGAGAGCGTTGTCGATGTTCTTCGCGTCCTTCGGGATGGCGAAATTGTCGAACCACATCAGCGCGCCTTCCTTGGGCAGCACGTAGTCCACATTCACCGGCTTCTTCTTGGTCTTCTTCGCGGCTTCCTGCGCGCGCGTCTTGGCCTGGTAGACGTCCCCCGACCAGCCGAGGGCGATACAGATGTCGCCACGCGCGAGGGCATTGATGTAGCCCGAGGAATCGAACTTCTTGATATAAGGCCGGATGGTCATCAGCAGAGCGCCGGCCTTGGCGAGGTCGTCCGGATTCTTGGAATTGGGAGCAAGGCCCAAATACTTCATCGCGGTGGGGATGACCTCCTCGGGACCGTCGAGCACGTAGACACCGCAGTCCTTCAGCTTGGAGAGGATCTCCGGCTTGAACATGATGTCCCAGGTGTTGAGCGGGATGTCGCCGAGGCGCTCCTTCACCTTGTCCACGTTGTAGCCGATGCCGGTGGTGCCCCACATGTAGTTGACCGCGTGGGCGTTGCCGGGATCGTACACGGCGAGGCGCTGCGTCACCTCGGGCCAGGCGTACTGCAGGTTCGGGATCTTGGACTTGTCGAGGGGGATGAACACGCCCGCCTTGATCTGCCGCTGCAGGAACGAGCCCGACGGCACCACCACGTCGTAGCCGGTCTTGCCCGCGAGCAGCTTCGTCTCCAGCACCTCGTTGCTGTCGAAGACGTCGTAGCGGACCTTGATACCGGTTTCCTTGGTGAAGTCTTCCAGCACGGTCGGATCGATATAGTCCGACCAGTTGAAGACGTTGACGACCTTGTCCTGGGCCGTCGCCACGCCGGTAA
>JAEWBL010000059.1 GCA_023391175.1 Pseudomonadota bacterium | reverse complement strand
GGCCATGCCTGACTGGGTCATCATCAGGCCGATGGCGTTGGCGGTGGCGGATGCCAGCAGCGTGCCGGATTGGGTCTGGATGAAGGTCTCACCGAAAACCGCCGCGGCGCGCACCTTGATGGAGCCGGCATTGTCGAAGCTGTTGGCAGCGCCCGTCCCGTAGCCGGCATAGCCATAGGCGTTGACGGTCGTCACAAGGGCTTGCGAGGCGTAGCTCTTCGACTGGCCGATGGCGATGCCCGCGTTGTTGGCGACGTCGATAATGCCGGTGTTAGTTAGGCCGCCTGAGAAATAGCTCTCCAGCTGCACGCCAAAGGCATATTCGGAAATGGCCGCCCAGTCGTTTGTTGCAAGGACGGTCTCGGCGGCGATGATGCGGTGCGCTTGTACCGTCCCGCTGTTCTGGACGCTGCCGGTGGACGGCGCGGTGCCATAGAGCACGATGCCCTTGGTCTCGCCGGAGACGTTCACCGAGGTGTTGCCCTTACTCAGGTTCAGTTCGGTGACGACCTGCGTGACGTTCACGCTGCCAGTATTCAAGATACCGGCGGTATTGGTGAGGGCATCCCGCGCGATCGACAGGGCAACGGTCGATTTCTTCGACGTCTCGGTATAGGAGATGCCGCCCATATTGATGACACCGCTGAACGGCGCGCCGGGCGTGTTCGTGTCCACCGTCACCGGCGCCGTCAGCACCGTGCCCGAGGGAATGAGATAGTCCCCCGCCCGGGCCACCGGCGCGGCCAGCGCGAGCGCCAGCAGCGAGGTCGAAGCAAGCAGGCTGGTCGCAAGCAGGCGGGACATGCGCATCTCTCCCGGGAGGTCTCGGGCAACAGCTGATTGTCGAACGGACGATCGGGGCAATCATCAACTTACCTCCCGAATCGTCGAGGGTGCAAGGCTCCGGCCCAGGTTCTGCGGCCTCAGTCCCACCGCTTTTCCGGTTTGGTTATCGCGGTGCATACGGTCGCGGTTGCCCACAGGCAGACGCTCCTGCGCACATCGTTGCGGGTGCGCTTGATCGGCCCCCGCCGCACGGCGAGACTGGGGCGTCGCCGCCGGGGCGGCCGGGCACCTGTTTCATGCGTTTGCTTCTGGTCGAGGACAATCACGAGCTTGCCGACTGGCTCGCCAAGATCCTGCGGCGGGACAATTTCGTCGTGGACGTGCTGAACGACGGGGAGGCGGCGGACCAGGCGCTGGCGCTGGAGACCTACGATCTCGTCATCCTCGACCTCGGCCTGCCCGGCATGGGCGGGATGCAGCTGCTGAAGCGGCTGCGCAGCCGGGCCAACGCCGTGCCGGTCATCATCCTCACCGCCAATGCGAGCCTCGACGGGCGGGTGGCGGGGCTCGACGAAGGGGCGGACGATTATCTCGCCAAGCCCTTCGATATCGCCGAGCTGGAAGCGCGCATCCGCGTGCAGCTGCGTCGCTCGGCGCGCCGGCCGGACCCGCTCATCACCTGTGGCACGCTCGCCTTTGACACCAACACCCGCCTGTTCCGCCTCGGCCCCGAGCCTCTGGCACTGACCCCGCGCGAGCATGCGGTGCTGGAGGCGCTGCTCATCAAGGCCGGGCAGACGGTGAGCAAGGCGCAGCTTTCGCAGAGCATCTTCGGCCTCGACGATCTCGCCGACCCCAGCGCCATCGAGATCTATGTCCACCGCCTGCGCAAGAAACTGGAGGGGGCCGACGTGCGGATCGTGACCCTGCGCGGGCTCGGCTATCTGTTGCAGCATGCGCATGGATAGCCTGCGCCTCCAGCTCCTGCGCTGGCTGCTGCTGCCGCTGGCGGGGCTCGTGGCGGTGAACGTCTTCACCAGCTGGCGGCAGGCGAGCGCCACCGCCGATCTCGTCACCGACCGAACGCTCGACGCCTCGGTGCGCGCCATCGCCGAGGATGTGCGCATCGACCGGGGCGTCATCGACGCCATCGTGCCGCCCGTCGCGCTGGAGATGTTCGACACGGGGCATCGCGACCGGGTGTTCTACCGGGTGGACACGTCGGCCGGGCGCCTGCTCACCGGCTATCCCGATCTGCCGCTGCCCGAGCCGCTGCCGAAGGCGAGCGCGCCCGTACACTTCACCGGCAGCTACCGCGGCAGCGACCTGAGGCTCGCGGCCCTGTCCTATCCGCTCGTAGGCGCGACCGATGGGGCGCGGGTGACGGTGGTGGTGGGCGTCACCCTTGCCGGCCATGCGGCCATGGTGCGGGAATTGTGGGTGGGCAATTTCGGCCAGCAGCTCATCCTCTTGGTGGCAGCCGGCGTTCTGGTCATCATCGGTCTCGGCCGGGGGCTGGCGCCCCTCATGCGGCTGCGAGAGGCGGTGATGGAGAAGGGGCGGGACGATCTCTCCCCCTTGCCGGACCACGCCGTGCAGAGCGAGCTGCGCCCGCTGGTCGCCGCGCTCAACACCTATATGGGCCGGGTCGCGGGGCAGATGGCGGCGCAGCGGCGTTTCGTTGCCAATGCTGCCCACCAGTTGCGCACGCCGCTGGCGCTGCTCTCCACGCAGGTGGCTTTCGCCCGTCGTACCGGGGAGGCTGGCGAGCGAGCCGAGGCGCTGGCCGGCGCGGAGGAGAGCACCCGCCGCCTCGCCCGCCTCGCCGCCCAACTCCTCACCCTGTCCCGCGCAGAGCCGGGCAGCCGGCGTCCGCGGGACGAGGACATCGACCTCGCCCAATCCGCCCGGCAGGTGCTGGAGGGTCTCGCCCATCTGGCGGTGGAGCGGGACATCGACCTCGGCCTCGACGTGAACGCCCCCGCCGTCACGCGCGGCGATGGCGCCATGATGCGCGAGGCGGTTGTGAACCTCGTGGAGAACGCTCTGCGCTACACGCCCAAGGGCGGCACCGTCACCGTCACGGTGGACGGCGGGGCGGGAGAGGCGGGCCCCGAGGCTGTGTTGGTGGTGGAGGATTCCGGGCCGGGCATTGCGGCCGAGGAGCGCGATAAGGTGTTCGAGCGCTTCTACCGGGTGCCGGGCACGCCGGGGGAGGGCTCCGGCATCGGCCTCTCAATCGTGCGCGAGGTTGTGGATGGGGCCGGCGGCAGGCTCTTGCTCGGCACGGCGGCGGCCGGAGGGCTGAGGGTGGAGATGCGGCTGCCGGGGGGGTGACCACCCTTGCGCCCCGGACGCATGCAGCGCCAGCGGAATGCGAGCCGGGGCCCAGCGCGAAAGACCGCCGAAGGCGCTGCTTGCCCTTGGCATCCTAGGGCATTGCCCCGCTGCGCGGGGGTCTTGCGCTGGACCCCGGATCAGCGCTCCGGCTGCGCCGTCGCTTGTCCGGGGAACGCAAACGGCAACGGCCCCGGAGGTCGTCCGGGGCCGTCGCGCTTGGAGGATCAAGGCCTCAGTTCTGCTCGCTGTAGGGCACCGGGCGCCATTTCACGAGACGGTTCTCCACCAGCGTGATGAGGAATTCCATCACCAGCGCCACCACCGCGAGGATGATCATGGCCGCGAACACGCCGTTGGCGTTGAACGCGCCCTGCGCGGTCGCGATCAGGAGGCCCACGCCCTGCTTGGCGCCGAGGAATTCGCCGACCACCGCACCCACCAGCGCGAAGCCGAAGGAGACGTGGAGCGAGGCCAGAATCCAGCTCATGGCTGAGGGGATGATCACCGAGGTGGTGATCTGGAAGGGCGAGGCGCCGAGGATCTGGGCGTTGGCGATCATCGCCCGGTCGGCCTCGCGCACGCCCTGGAAGGCGTTGGCGAACACCACGAAGAACACCATCACCACCGCCAGCGCCACCTTGGACGCCATGCCGAGGCCCAGCGCGATAATGAAGATGGAGCCGAGCACCACGCGCGGGATGGAATTGGCGATCTTGATGTAGATGGAGAACACGTCCGCCAGCAGCTTGTTGCGGCCGAGAACGATGCCGCACACGATGCCGCCCGCGGCGCCGATGAAGAAGCCAAGGATGGTTTCCTCCAGCGTGACCATGATCTGCACCCAGAGCGGACCCTGCGAGGTGCCTTCCGTCATCCACACCCAGATCTGCTCGGCGATGCCGGAGGGGCTGGCGAAGAAGAACGGGTCGATGAAGCCCGTGCGCGCGCCGATCTCCCAGATGCCGAGCACGGCGACGAGGATGCCGATGCGCAGCGAGATGACCAGGGCGCGGCGGGCCTTGAGCCGGGCACGGGCCTTGGCCTCGATCTCGGCCTCGGTGGGCACCGCGCGGGCGGCGGGGAAGGGGGCGGAAGCGGCGTCTGCCTGCATGGTCATGGTCGTTCCTCCCGTTCAGTGGCCGGTGTCGAGGGTGCGCTGCTGGCCGATCTGCACTTCCTCGCGCAGGTCGTCCCAGATGGTGCGGCAGCGCTCGACGAAGGCGGCGTCGTAGCGGATTTCCGCCATCACCCGCGGGCGCGGCAGATCGATGGTGTAGACGCTCTTCACCGTGGCCGGGCCGGCGGTGAGCACATACACCTTGTCGGCGAGGGCAACGGCCTCTTCGAGATCGTGGGTGACGAACACCACCGAGGCACCGGAGCCGGACCACAGGCTCAGAAGCTCGTCCTGCATGTTGGTGCGGGTCTGCACGTCGAGGGCCGAGAAGGGCTCGTCCATGAGCAGGATCTTCGGCTCGTTGATGAAGGTCTGCGCGAGAGCCACGCGCTTCCTCATGCCGCCGGAAAGCTGATGCGGATAATGGTGCTCGAAGCGGGCGAGGCCGACGCGGGCGATCCAGTCCCGCGCCTTCTCGTAGGCCTGCGCCTTGGGCAGGCCGCGATAGAGCGGGCCGGCGGCCACGTTGTCGAGCACCGAGCGCCAGGGGAACAGCGCATCCGCCTGGAA
>JAEWBL010000038.1 GCA_023391175.1 Pseudomonadota bacterium | reverse complement strand
GGCCATGGACATCTGCGAGATGCCCTCGCGCTCGCCCACCGGGAAGGTGGTGCGCACTTCCGAGGACGAGAACGGGCCGATGACGGCGAGCGCACCCGCATCCTGCGCGAAGGAGCGCAGCGCGGTGGTCGCCTGCTTGGGATCGCCGGCGGTGTCGAACTTCACCACCTTGATCTTCTTGCCGTTGATGCCGCCCTTGGCGTTGATCTCCTCCACCGCCATGTCGACGGCCACCTCATTGGTGTTGGCGAGGCTCACATAGGGGCCGCTCTTGGCCATCATGTAGCCGAGGACCAGTTCGCCCTCCGCCCGCGCGGCACCGGAGGCGACCAGCGCCGCCAGAAGGCCGGCACCGAACAGCACGCTCTTCTTCATGTCCCGTTCTCCTCTTGGCTTTGCTTCCCGGCCCCGGTCTTCGACCAGCTCCGGATGCCCACGCTCAATCGCCGCGCGGGCTTGATCCAAGGGCCCATGGGCCCTTGGAGGTGTCTCAATGGGCGGCCGAGCCGCCGCCCAGATACGCGTCCTGCAACCTCGGATCTGCCGCGAGCACGTCGGGCGCGCCGGCCATGGCGACGCGGCCGAGTTCCAGCACGGTGGCCGAATGGGCGGCCTTCAGCGCCTTGCCGGTGTTCTGCTCCACCAGCAGCACGGAGAGCCCGTCCGTGTTCAATTCGCGGATGAGATCGAACAGCTTGGAGACGAACAGCGGCGAGAGGCCGAGGGAGGGTTCGTCCAGCATCATCAGGCGGGGCTTCGCCATCATGGCGCGGCCGATGGCCAGCATCTGCTGTTCGCCGCCGGAGAGGCAGGAGGCGGCCATGTGGCGGCGCTCGGCGAGATTGGGGAAGCGGTCGTAGATGGCCGCCATCTCCCGCTCCACCGCCGCCGTGTCGCGCCGCATGTGGGCGCCGAGCCGCAGGTTCTCTTCCACGGTCAGGGTGATGAGGATGCGCCGGCCTTCCGGCACCAGCACCACGCCGGCCGCCATGCGCCGGTGCGGCGGCAGGCGCGTGATGTCGGTTTCCGCGAAGGTGATGCCCCCCGCCTTGGCCGGTACCGCGCCGAGAATGGCCTTGAGCAGGGTGGACTTGCCCGCGCCATTGGCGCCGAGCACGGTGACGACCTCGCCCTCGTTCACGGTGAGCGACACGTCCGAGAGGGCCGCGACGCGGCCGTAGGCGACGGAGAGGCCGGAGACTTCGAGCAGCGCCATGGCTCAGGCCTCCTCGTCCGTGCCGATATAGGCCTCGCGTACCAATTTCTCCTGCCGCACGCGGGAGAGCGGGCCTTCGGCGATCTTCTCGCCGAAGTTCAGCACCACCACGTTCTCGCAGATCGAATCCACGAAGTGCATGTCGTGCTCCACCACGAGGAGGGTGACGCCCTTCGCCATCAGCGCCCTGAGATGATCGCGCAGCGCATTGGTCTCGCTGGGATTGAGGCCGGCGGCGGGCTCGTCGAGCATGAGGAGGCTCGCGCCGGCGAGCGTCGCACGCACGAGGTCGATGCGCTTGCGCACGCCATAGGGCAGCGCGGAGACCATCTCATCCGCCCAGCGGCCGAGGCCGCTCTCCTCCAGCGCCGCGCGCGCCTCGCGCTTCCAGCGGTGATTGGGGAAGAGGCGGTAGGGGGTGAGCAGCGCGCCGAGGGAGGAGGCGCGCACATGCTGGCCCACCAGCAAATTCTCCAGCACCGAGAGATGCGGCATCAGCCGGATGTTCTGGAACGAGCGGGCGACGCCGGTGGAGATGCGCTTGCGCGACGGCATGTGCGTCACGTCCTGCCCGTTCACCTCGATGCGCCCGGCATCGACCCCATAGACGCCGCTGACGAGGTTGAACACCGTGGTCTTGCCCGCCCCGTTGGGGCCGATGAGGGCGGTGGTGACGCCCTTCGGCACAGTGAAGGACAGATCGCGGATGGCGCGCACGCCGGCGAAGGATTTCGACAGGCCGGTTATCGCGAGGGCAGCGGACATCACGCGGCCTCCGCCTTGCGCCGGAACAGGCGGAACAAAGAGGACGTCACCAGCCCCTGCGGCCGCACGGCCATGAAAAGGATGATGAAGACGGCGAAGAGGGCATAGCGCCACTGGTCGGAGGCGCGCAGCAGCTCCGGCACCAGCGTGAAGAAGGCGGCGCCGACCAGCGGCCCCCACACCGTCTGCGTGCCGCCGAACAGCACGTAGAGCACGGTGAAGACCGACAGCAGCACGTTGAAATGCTGCGCCTCGACGAAGCTATAATGGTGCGCGTAGAGCCCACCGCCGAAGCCGGCCACCGCCGCGCCCAGCGCGAAGGCCGCGACCTTCATGCCGCGCACGGAGACGCCGAGGAGGTCCGCCACCGTCGCGTCGCTCTTCACCGCCGTGAGGCAGAGCGCGAAGCGGGTGCGGGAGATGAGCAGCATGAGCACCACCACGCCCGCCGCCGCCGCATAGACCACATAAGGCCCGGCATAATCGGTGACGGGATAGCCGGCCGCGCCGCCCACCACTTCCAGATTGAGGAAGACAGCGGAGATGACCTGGCCCAGCGCGAAGGTGGCCATGGCGAGATAGATGCCGTGGGTGCGCAGCACCGGCACGCCGATGAGCAGGCCCACCAGACCCGCAAGCCCCGCGCCGAGCGGGATGGCCGCCCACATGGGCCACATATATTCGTTGGTGAGGAAGGCCGAGGCATAGGCGCCGATGGCCATGAAGCCGGCGATGCCGAGGTTCAATTGCCCCGCCGCGAGCGGCAGGTAGACCGCATAGGCGGCAATGACATTGAAGGCGAGGACGACGAGGACGCCCGTCAGATAGCCGCTCATCACAGCTTCTCCCGGCTGGCGGCGCGGCCCATGAGGCCCTGCGGACGCACGATGAGGATGAGGAGCAAGAGGCCGTAGACGGAGATGTTCACCACGTCCGCGCCGATGAAGGAGATGGACAGCACCTCGGCGAGGCCAATGACCAGCCCGCCCAGCACCGCGCCCCAGATGGAGCCCATGCCGCCAACGATCATGGCCGCGACGCCCTTGAAGCCGACGCCCTCGCCCATGAAGGGCGACACCTGCTGGTAGTTCACGGCGAACAGGATGCCGGCCAGCGCCGCGAGCAGTGCCGAGGCGATGAAGAGCTGCGGCACGAGGCGGGAAATGTCGATGCCCATGAGCAGCGCCGTCTCCCTGTTCTCCGCCACGGTGCGGATGCGCCGGCCGCCGGCGGTGGAGGAGAGATACCAGGACAGGAACGCCACCAGGCCGAGGGAGAGCGCCAGCGAGATGAGCTGCGCGATGCCGATGACGAGGCCGCCGAGGCGGATATTGAGGTCCGGCAGCAGGGCCGGAAACGCCTGCTGGTCCGAGCCGTACTGGATCAGCATGAGGTTTTCGAGCAGCACCAGGAAGCCGAGGGAGGAGACGAGCGGCACCTCCGGATCGCCGCCCTGCATGGGCCGATACGCGAAGCGCTCCACCAGCAGCGACACGAACGCCGCCGCCGCCAGCGCACCCGCCGCGGCAATGAGGAAGGGCCAGCCCGCCTTCATGAGCCCGAAGGCGAGCATGCCGCCCACCATGAACAGGCCGGGGAGCGAGAAGTTCAGGAAGTTCAGCACGCCGATGGCGAGGGTGAAGGCCACCGCCACCAGCATGTAGATGGCCCCGAGCATGAGGCCGTTGACGATCTGCTGCGCGAGCATGGGCCGGGGCAACCTTCCTCTCGTACGCCGGACGCGGGCGCTGCCCCTCCCCCCTCGGCGCGAGGCCGTCGCCCGCCGAGGACGGCGGACGCTACGGAAGCGGGGCAGCGATTAGGTTTGATACAAAGCTATTTTGAGCGTGGCTTCAAGCTGAAATTTCAGGCGGATTTCACTGCATTGCAGCATGATCCCCGACTGCGTGCGCGCTGCGTCGCCAAAGGCTTGCGTCCATTCCACAGTAGTGGGCGGGCATCGCCTGCCCTCGACGCGGGCGCCTTTCTGCCCACGCCTGCGGCAGAGCGCCCTTATCCCGGTGCCCCACCCGCGGCGCCGGAGTGCCGACGCCGCGTGGCTGCGGCCCCGATCTTGCTCACGGCCCTTCATCCCCGTTCACGATGCCAGGGCGTGTCACAGGTCGGCCAAATTGTCGAAGCCCCGACATCGTTCGAGACATGAGGCTGCCCCATGAAACTCATCGTCGAACGCCTGGTGGTCGAAAGCCTGGTGGACGCCTTCCCGGACCAGGCGCACCTCCTCGCCCAGCCGCGTCTTTCGAGCCGCATGGAGCTGGGCCTCGATGCGCTGAAGCCCGACGAGCTGGCCCATCTGCACGAGCTGGTGCTGCGGACGGGCGGCACCACCATTCGCGGGCAGGAGGAGCAGCTCGCCAATCTCGTCGGCGTGTTCCGCGACGAGGGCCAGCGGTTCGGGCCGGACGAACTGGAAGATCTGGCGGGGGCCATCGCGCTCTATTTCGTCAAGCGCTGCATCCGGGGCTGGCTGTTCCGCATGAACCCCTCGGGCAAGCCCGAGCCCTATCTCATCACCCGCCTCGACTACACGCCCCCCGGCGAGGAGGAGGCCGGGCGGCTGATCGTGGAATTGAAGGCCAACAATCGCGGCAAGACCCACGTCGAGAATTTACTGATCCGCTCCAAGGATCTGCGCGGCCTCACCATTCCCGGCACCCTCGCCGCCAAGGGCTGGCTGATGGAGGACGAGGGCCTTCTCGCCTCCTTCGATGACCAGATGGTGCGCTATTTCGAGTGGCGCGGCCGCTATGGCCAGCAGTTCTCCGGCCGTGGCACCGGCCTTTTCGCCGAGGACCCCACCGCCAACCGGCGCGACACCGACTGGGCGCGCAAGGCGACCGTGGTGCTCTCCTCCTCCGGCAGCGAGGCGCGGCTGGTGAATGACGAGGAACTGCTGGGCGAGCGCACTTTGGGCACCGAGACGTCCGGCTTCTTCCTCGACAAGATCGTGAAGAAGGCGGACAAGCAGAACCTGTTCCACATGGCGGTGGACGAAGCGCTGCGCGCGGCGAAAGAGAGCATCCCCAAGGGCGCCTTCACCGACATGCCGGTGCATCCCCTGATCCTGATGTTCCACCTGGAGCTGCACCACCATGTGTGGGTGCATGTGGACGACATCAAACCTTACGAATACCACCCGGAGCTGAAGCAGAAGCTGGTTCTGCCGCCCGAGCAGACCGACCTCATCGACATCCTCACCGCCGAGATGAACACGCTCATGGACGACGTGGTGGCCGGCAAGTCCGGCGGCACCACCGTGCTCTGCGCCGGCCCGCCCGGTGTCGGCAAGACGCTCACTGCCGAGGTCTATTCCGAGATCATCCAGCGCCCGCTCTACCGCGTCCATTCCGGCCAGCTCGGCCTCGACGTGGCGCACATGGAGCAGGCGCTGAAAGATGCGCTGACCCGCGCCCAGCGCTGGGG
>JAEWBL010000008.1 GCA_023391175.1 Pseudomonadota bacterium | reverse complement strand
AACATCACCTGGACGGCGCCGGAAGGCGGCGGCGGGCCGAACTATCCGAATATGTGAGGCGACCGGCCGTTCGCTGGATCATGCCCCCGGGGCGCGCGCCGCGGGCATGAAGGCGGACGGCCGTTTCTGCGCCGCAGCAGTCCTCACAGTCATGCAGGCTCACAACATTCCCCTGCGTCATATTACGCAAGGTCATTCGCAGAACTTTCGGCGGCGCAATACAATAATTGCCCCTGCCGCCTGCGGCGGGAGGTAGACCCCGGCGGTCGCCAAGGCTACTCCTGCTTGTGTGACTGTCAGGGAAGTTGCACAAAATGGCCACGAAGACGAAGGCGCCCGCTTTTGGCGGGCTCGACCGGTCGAAGACGCTTGCGGAAAACACCGTGAACGCCGGCCCGGTGGTGCTGGATTCCAACGTCACCCTCAAGAACCCGGACGGCACCGGCTTCCAGGGCGGCAGCCTCACCGTGAAGCTGGCGAATGCGGGGGTGGATGACCATCTCTCCATCGCCGAGGTGGGCGGCATCACGCTGAAGACGGATGCCGGCACCACCTCCGTCTTCTACAACGGCGTCCGGATCGGCACGGAGACCGTCTCCGGCTCCACCATCACCGTCAGCTTCGACCAGCCGGTGGGCGATGACGCCGCCACGGCCCTCGCCCGCGCCATCGCCTATTCCAACCCCAGCAATACCCCCTCCGCCGCCGCCCACGCGGTGACCTTCACCGCCGTCGACGCCGAGCACAGCTCGATCTCCGCGACCATGCAGCTGAAGGTGAAAGCGGAGAACGATGCTCCGGCGTTCTCCAACCTGGGGCCGGTTTCGTCTCACACGCCGGCCAGCGCCACCGGTGGCGTCGTCATCGACGACGACGCCCATGTAGCAAACCCTGATGGGACGGGCTTCAAGGGCGGCAAGCTGACCGTCCATATGGACGGCGCGACAGCCACGGACCAGCTCTATCTCGCCAGCGGCCCGTTCACCGTCTCCGGCACCAAGCTGATGCTGGATGGCAAGCAGGTGGGCACCGTTTCCGCCAACGGCGCCTCGGGCCACGATCTCGCGTTCACCTTCAAGTCGAACATTGCCGTTTCCGACGCGCAGATGAGCGCGCTGATGGATCAGGTGTCCTATCGATCAACGGCTCCCAGCGCGCCCGCCACGCCTCACGACGTGACCTTCACGGTCACCGACGCGGAGAAGAGTGCCGCAGCCGCGCACGTCAGTCTCGTCTTCGAGAATCAGGCCCCGACAATCCTGTCGAGCAGCCCGGTCGGCGGGATCACCCGGGTCTCGGTCACCGCATCAGGTCAGCAGGGCCAGGGCGCAAGTTTAGATCCGATCATTTCGCCAGACGGCACCAAATTGGCCTTTGGCTCCTCGGCCGCTAATCTTTATAATGGCGTTGACACTGGTCGATATCAAATCCTCGTAAAAGACCTCTCCACCGGAGAGATAACCCTGGCCTCGGCGAGCGCCTCTGGCTCTCCAGCTAATATGGATACACCCCTCATTTATAGCAGCGCCGATATGTCTTTTTCATCGGACGGTCACAAACTATTATTTACTTCTCTGGCGTCAAATCTTGCTCCAAATGATACAAACAACTATGATGACGTATTCCTGAAGGACATCGAGACCGGCGCGATTATTCGAGTTTCGACCGACTCATCCGGCTCCCAGATTTCCGGCGGCTACTACCCCAGCTTCTCACCCGACAACACAAAAGTTGTTTTTAAAACCGCCCCCAATTTGCCTGGAGACACCAATGGTAGTGGACTCTATATAAAAGATATTACAACAGGAAGCATAACACAACTTATAATAAACAAAGAAGACGGATACTCCGGAACAGCGGGATCTTTTCCTACGTTTTCAAACGATGGAACGAAAATTGCTTTTGTTTCATTCGGAAATTCTTCTGGCCCAAATGATGTTGGTGGAAGCATTTGCATCTATGTTAAGGATCTGTCCACCGGCGATGTTACCTACGTGTCCGCAGCAAGCACCCATCAACTCCAACCTGTCTTTTCGCCGGACGGCACCAAGATCGCCTTCGTCTCCAACGAAAGCTCCGTCGTTCCGGGGGGCGAACTGGGAGGTACCCATCTCTACGTGAAGGATCTGCAGACGGGAGAAATCACCCGCGTGAGTTCGCCTGGCGGGGTTCTGCCGAACGACGGGGGTGTTGGTGACAACATCGCCTTCTCCGCCGACGGAACCAAGATCGTCTTCTCGTCCTCGGAATCGGCGATGCCCGGCAACACCAACGGCGCATCGAACATTTTCGTGGCCGATCTGGAAACCGGAGCGATTACCAAGGTCGCAGCCGACACCAGCGGGCTTTCCGCCAGCCTTGCTTTCAGCCCCGATGGCGCGCACGTCATCTTCACCTCCGACGCGACCAATCTCGTCGCCAACGACACGAACAATTCCTCCGACGTCTTCATGGCGTCGATTCCTGCTACCTCCGTCACCAGCGCCACCCTCACCGAGGACGCGGCGCGCAAGACGCTGAATGCGGCCGGCACCTTCTATTTCGCCGATGCGGATGCGAAGGACACCCATGCGGTGAGCGTCGCCGCGCCGGACGGGGCGCTGGGCACGCTGTCCGCCAAGGTGGTGAGCGACATGAACGGCACCGGCGCCGTGGTGTGGTCCTATGTGGTGGACGAGACCAAGGTGGAGCCGCTGGCGGCCGGCGAGACGAAGGTGGAGACCTTCGCCCTGACGCTGGACGACCATCACGGCGGCACCGTCACCCAGAATGTCACCGTCACCCTCACCGGCACGGGCGACGGCGGCGTCGCCCCCATGGTCGCGAGCTTCGCCCTCGCGCCGGACACCGCGTCCGCCCCCACGTCGGGCAGCGATCTGTGGGCCACGGTGGCAGCCAGCCTCTCCGGTGCGGGCGAGGTGCTGCCCGGGCTGTTTGACGGGCTGGAACAGCGCATCGCGGCGCTGGAGGCCGCGCACGGGTCCGCGGGAAGCGCCGGCGGCACGGCTCCCCACGCGGGCGGCGGGGATGCGGCGCTGCTTGCGACCCATCTGGAGCCCGCCGTCGCCGATCTCCTCCACACCCTGTGGAGCGAGGTTTCCAGCCACGCGACCAGCACGGCGGCCGCGCACCCGTTGACGGACGGGGCGCAGGCCATCGCCGCCCATCTGTGGGACGTGCTGCATACCCCGCACGACAGCGGCCATTCCCTCGTCTGAGGGGTGACCGCTCCGGCCGCCCCGGCGGGCGAATAGCCTTCGCCGGGCTTGCGGCCTAAAGGAAGAGGCAGGCTCCGCCCGTCAGGGGGCGGAGCGCGATCAGGGCGCCATCTTGCAACCGACCAGCCCCGCCAGCAGCGCATCCGGCCGGCACAGCGCGCGGCCTACGGCCTCCGCCGCCGAGGCGGACCTGCCGTCGCGCGCGCTCGCCTCCTGCCGCAGGGCGTTCCTTGCGGTGGCGCTGTTCTCGGCGGCGGTCAACGTGCTGATGCTCGCCGGCTCCTTCTACATGCTGCAGGTCTACGACCGGGTGCTGCCGTCGCGCAGCATCCCGACGCTGGTGGCGCTGACCCTTGCCGTCGCCATCGTCTATGCGGTGCAGGGGCTGTTCGATGCCCTGCGCCAGCGCATCCTCGGGCGCATCGGCGTGGCGCTGGAC
>JAEWBL010000661.1 GCA_023391175.1 Pseudomonadota bacterium | reverse complement strand
GTGCATGAGGTGATCTTCGACAAGCCCATCATCAAGGTGCCGGGCTGCCCGCCCATCGCCGAGGTGATGACCGGCGTCATCACCTACATGCTCACCTTCGACCAGCTCCCCGCCCTCGACCGCCAGGGCCGGCCGCTGATGTTCTATTCCCAGCGCATCCACGACAAATGCTATCGCCGGCCGCATTTCGACGCCGGCCAGTATGTCGAGAGCTTCGACGACGAGGGCGCGCGCAAGGGCTATTGCCTCTACAAGGTGGGCTGCAAGGGCCCGACCACCTACAACGCCTGCTCCACCGTGCGCTGGAACGACGGCGTGTCCTTCCCCATCCAGGCCGGCCACGGCTGCATCGGCTGCTCGGAAGACGGCTTTTGGGACAAGGGCTCGTGGTACGCGCGCCTTGCGGACCTCAAGGGCTCCGGCTTCGGCATTGAGAGCAATGCGGACCAGGTGGGCCTCATCGCCGCCGGCGCCGTGGGCGCGGGCGTCGCGGTCCATGCGGCGGTCAGCGCGCTGAAGCGCGCCCAGCACAAGAATACCGACGGCGCGACCAAGACCGAGGGAGGCGAGAAGTGACCATCCAGACGCCGAACGGCTTTTCCCTCGACACCTCAGGCAAGCGCATCGTCGTCGATCCGGTGACGCGCATCGAAGGCCACATGCGCTGCGAAGTGAATGTGGATTCCAACAACGTCATCCGTAACGCGGTCTCCACCGGCACCATGTGGCGCGGGCTGGAAGTGATCCTCAAGGGCCGCGACCCGCGCGACGCCTGGGCCTTCGTGGAACGCATCTGCGGCGTGTGCACCGGCTGCCACGCGCTGACCTCGGTGCGCGGGGTGGATGACGCGCTGCAGATCAAGATCCCCAACAACGCCTTCCTGATCCGCGAGATCATGGCCAAGGTGCTGCAGTGGCACGATCACGTCGTCCACTTCTACCATCTGCACGCGCTGGACTGGGTGAACCCGGTGAATGCGCTCAAGGCGGACCCGAAGGCGACTTCGGTGCTGCAACAGTCCATCTCCGCCCACTCTAAGTCCTCGCCGGGCTATTTCCGCGACGTGCAGAACCGGCTGAAGAAGTTCGTGGAGAGCGGACAGCTCGGCATCTTCAAGAACGGCTATTGGGACAACCCGGCCTATCTGCTGCCGCCGGAAGCCGACCTCCTCGCGGTGACGCACTATCTGGAAGCGCTCGACTTCCAGCGGGAGATCGTGAAGGTCCACACCATCTTCGGCGGCAAGAACCCGCACCCGAACTATCTGGTGGGCGGCGTGCCGTGCGCCATCAACATGAACGGCGACCTCGCCGCCGGCGCTCCGCTCAACATGGAGCGGCTGAACTTCGTGAAGCTGAAGCTTCAGGAAGCCTTCGAGTTCTCGCAGAACGTCTATGTGCCTGATGTGATCGCCATCGCCTCTTTCTACAAGGGCTGGCTCTATGGCGGCGGCCTCTCCGGCCAGAACGTCATGGACTATGGCGACTATGAAGCCATCCAGGGCCAGAAGAAGACCGACCGCCTGCCCGGCGGCGTCATCCTCAACGGCAACTGGAACGAGGTGCATCCCATCGACCCGCGCGACCCGGCGCAGGTGCAGGAGTTCGTCGCGCATTCCTGGTACACCTACGGCGAGGGCAACAACGACAAGGGCCTGCACCCGTGGGACGGCGTGACCGACCCCCAGTACAAGCTCGGCCCCAACGCCAAGGGCACCCGCACCAACATCGAGGCGGTGGATGAGAACGCCAAGTATTCCTGGATCAAGGCGCCGCGCTGGAAGGGCAATGCGGTGGAGGTGGGCCCGCTCGCCCGCTACATCCTCGCCTATGCCCAGGGCGTCGATTACGTGAAGGGGCAGGTGGACGAGGCGCTCGGCACGTTCAACACGCTCGCCAGCACCAACCTCACGGCCAAGCAGGCGCTGCCGACCACCATCGGCCGCACGCTCGCCCGTGCGCTGGAGGCGCATTACTGCGCCAAGATGATGCTGGACGATTTCGACCACCTCATCGCCAACATCAAGGCCGGCGACACCTCCACCGCCAACATGGAGAAGTGGGACCCCGCCACCTGGCCGAAGGAGGCCAAGGGCGTCGGCACCGTCGCGGCGCCACGCGGCGGCCTCGGCCACTGGATCAAGATCAAGGACGGGCGGATCGAGAATTACCAGTGCGTGGTGCCCACCACCTGGAACGGCGGACCGCGCGATCCCAAGGGCAATATCGGCGCGTTCGAGGCCTCCCTCATGAACACGCCCATGCAGCGCCCGGAAGAGCCGGTGGAGATCCTGCGGACCCTCCACTCCTTCGACCCGTGCCTCGCCTGCTCCACCCACGTCATGTCCGACGACGGGGCTGAGCTGGCGCGCGTCACCGTGCGCTGAGGGGAGGTGGCCATGAGCGACACCTCCCTTTCCGGATCGTCGATGTCTGGCGCCGCCCCTCCGGCGACGCCCGCCACCCCGGTCGCGCAGGCGATCGCCGGTGGAAAGAAGCTGACCACCGTCTATGTCTATGAGGCGCCGGTGCGCCTGTGGCACTGGGTGAACGCCCTGTCCATCCTGGTCCTGTGCGTCACCGGCTACTTCATCGGCTCGCCCTTCCCCACCCTGTCGGGCGAGGCGAGTTCGCACTACCTCATGGGCACCATCCGCTTCGTGCATTTCTCGGCGGGCTACATCCTCGCCGTGGGATTCCTGGGGCGGATCATCTGGGCCTTCTTCGGCAACAAGTATTCGCGGGAGCTGTTCACCTTCCCCTTCTGGCGGAAGAGCTTCTGGCGCGGCTTCTTCACCGAGGTGCAGTGGTATGCCTTCCTGAAGCCCCGGCCGCTGAAGTTCGTCGGGCACAATCCGCTGGCGCAGGTGTTCCTGTTCTTCGTGATGGTGCTGGGCCTCGCCTTCATGATCCTCACCGGCTTCGCCCTCTATTCCGAGGGCACCGGGCTCGGCTCGTGTCAGGCGAAGCTGTTCGGCTGGGTCATCCCGCTCCTGGGCGGCTCCATGCAGGTCCACACGCTGCATCACCTCGGCATGTGGGTGATCATCGTGTTCATCATCATCCACGTCTATTCGGTGATCCGCGAGGACATCATGTCCCGCCAGTCCATGGTCTCCGCCATCACCAACGGCCACCGCACCTTCCGGGACGACGATCCGGACTGAGCGGCGACCTCTGCGGGGGCAGAGGGCAAGACCGGACGACAAGAGGGCGCGGCTCCGGCCGCGCCCTTTTTCTTTGGCGAGATGCCCCGCGCGCACATGGTGCGGCGCATTCCACATGGTGCTGCATCTGCTAACGATCGTCGCAGGTTACCCTCACCTGCTGTGGCGAAAACGCTTTCCGGATGGCGGAATATGGACGACCTATTTCCATCTATATCGAAAATCGGTCATAACCCTTCCGATTTTTGACCGGCGACCGGTCGGCGCCTTCGCCGTCTCTTGATCCGAATCAAGCCTTTGGCCGGCGTCCGACGCGCTTGGCACGGTCCTTGATTTAGTCGAACTCGAAATCAGACGGCGGCAGACCGTCGTGGGAGGCCATCGCAGGGAGGGCGGCGTCGCATGGACGGCGAACGGATTTGCGCGCGCATTCTGGTGCTCGGCATCGGCAACATCTTGTGGGCCGACGAGGGCTTCGGCGTGCGGGTTCTGGAAACCCTGGACCGCGCCTACACCTTCCCCGAGCCGGTGACGCTGCTCGATGGCGGCACGCAGGGCCTCTATCTCCTGCCCTACCTCGAAGAAGCCGAAGGCGTCGTGATCGTGGACGCGGTGGATTTCGGCTCCCCGCCGGGCACCATCCACATCCGCGCCGATGCCGACGTGCCCGCCGTGCTGGCCGCCCGCAAGGTGAGCCTGCACCAGACCGGCTTCCAGGAAATCCTCGGCCTGCTCGCCCTGCGCGGCCACACCCCCGCCCGCATCGTTCTGGTGGGCGTGCAGCCGGAGGTGCTGGACGATTACGGCGGCGGCCTCACCGCAACCGTCGCGGCGCAGATCGAGCCCGCCGCGCGCAAGGTGCTCGCCATCCTGAAGGACGAGTTCGGCATCTTGCCGGAGGCCCGTGCGGGCGAAGGATCTCTCGTCACCGCCGCCGTCGCCCGCGACCCCTATGAGGCCGAGCGCCCGAGCGCCGAGGACGCATGCCGCATCGGCGATGCCCGCGTGCTTGTGCGGGGAGACGCCTAGCCATGTGTCTCGGCCTGCCCATGCGCATCGAAAGCCTCGAAGGCCCCTACGCCCTCTGCTCGGCCGAGGGACGGGAGGAGCGGGTCGATCTCTCCCTCGTGCCGGAAGCCGGCGAGGGCGATCACGTCCTCGTCTTCCAGGGCGCTGCCCGCCGCCGGCTCGATGCGGGGGAAGCTCGCCTCATCACGGACGCGCTCTCCGGCGTCGCCGCCATCATGGCGGGGGAGGCCGACACCGCCCTCATCGACCGCGCCTTCGCCGATCTCGTGGACCGCGAGCCGGTCCTGCCGCCCCATCTCGCCGCGGCCTATGCCGCCGGCCAAAAGGAAGCCTGATGCCCCCGCTCGCCGCTCCCGATCTCCATCCCCTCGTCCGTCGCCTCAGCGAGGCCGGCGCCTGGCCCGCTGTCGAGACGCTGGAGGATGCCGCGACGCTCGACGCGCGCGACCATCTCCTGTTCCTGCCCTCCCACGGCAAGGCGCATCTGGAGAGCCCGGATATCGCCGTGGTGCTGCCCGAGCTGGTGAAGGCGCTGGGCGGGCCTCAGGCCATCGGCATCGCCATCGCCGGCCCCAAGGCGGAGACGGCCCTGCGGGACAGCATGAGCCTCGCCCTGCCCGCCATCGTGGTGCTGCGCGCCGGCCAGCCCGTGGGCGCCATCGCCCGCATGCGGGACTGGGACGAGTATCTCGACAAGCTCCGTGCCCTGCTCGCCGCCCCCTCCGCCGCCACCCACTGAAGGCTGCCCCCAATGTCTTCGTCCCCCTTCGCCACACAGCCCCCCATCGGCTTCGGCCCCGGCAGCCAGTCCACCTCAGAGGACGAAGGCCTCGCCTACCTCCAGATGCCCTCGGGCATGCGCACCTTCGAGGCGCATCTCATCGAGGTGGAGGACAAGGACCGCTACGCCCCCGCCTTCGCCGTGCTGGAACAGGTCATCGCCGCGTTGGAAAGCTGGCAGCCGGGCGAGAGCCGCATCATCGACCTCGCCCATCTCGATGCCGGCAACCTTGCACTGGTGGACGAGGCCATGGGCGAGGGCGAGGTGGCGGTGAAGGTGGAAGGACGGGGCGATGTCCGCCCCATGGAAATCCAGGAGGCGACTTTCGCCGGCGTGTGGCGCCTGCGCGGCGCTCAAGGCACCGACCGCATCGAGATCGGCGCCTTCCCGCGTGGCGCCGTGGTGCGCGCGTTCGGCGGCGGGTCCGGCATCGATCTTTCCGGCCTCGACGCGCCCGCGCCCGGCATCTTCAACGCCCCGGCCCTGCTGGTGGAGATCGACGACCGCGCCCGCACCCGCCAGCCCGGCGATGCGGCGCACATCATCAACCTCTCCCTCCTGCCGCACACGCCGGAAGACCTCGCCATGCTGGAGGCGCGGCTCGGCCCCGGCGCGACCACCGTGCTCTCCCGCGGCTACGGCAATTGCCGCATCGACGCGACGGGCACCCGGCATGTGTGGCGGGTGCGCTTCTACAATTCGCAGGACATGCTCATCCTCGACACCATCGAGGTGAGCGAGGTGCCGGAAGTGGCCTGCGCCGCCCGCGAGGATATCGCCGATTCCGCCGAGCGCCTCACCGAGGTGCTGGCAGCCATGCGGTGAGGTCCAACATGTCCCAGCACAGCTTCTTCGACGGCTCCTATCTCGGCGATCGCGCGCGGCTTGCCCCCACCGCGCGGCTGGAATGCAAGGTCTGCTGGCACGTCTACGACCCCGCCGAGGGGTGCGAGGCGTGGCAGATTCCCCCCGGCACGCCGTTCAATGCGCTGCCCGATCACTGGCGCTGCCCGGTCTGCGACGGCGCCCGCGACGCCTTCATGGTGCTCGACGGCGGCACGCCCGATTTGCCGGCCGTGATGCGCGCGGCGCCGGTCGATCCGGCGCTGGAGCGCCAGCTCGCCGAGGCGCCCGGCCTGTTCGAGGCGGTGTTCCGCGAGATCCATGCGGCGAAGATGAAGGGCGTGCCCTTCGTCAACGGCACCCTCGGCGTAAAGGCGGTGGGCTTCCGCATCCATGCGGGGCGGGTGATGGGCGTGCTGGTGACGCCCTGGTTCATGAACATCGTGCTTTTGCCGAATGCTTCCGACGACTGGTCGCAGCTCAAGACCGGTGAGCGCGAATTCATCGATTTTCCCTCGGGCACCTATGAATTCCTCGCCGCCAACCGGTCCGAGACCGGCCCCTACAAGGCCTGCTCGCTCTTCTCCCCCATGTTCGATTTCTCCTCCATGCTGCAGGCGGTGGAGACGGCCGAGGCGGTGATCCCCGGCCTGCTCGATGCCGCCAACCGGGAGGACGGCACCCGCTCCGGCGAAATCCGCCGCCGGGCGGAGGCGGAAGAGGCTGCGCGCATCGCCGCCGAGACGGCGGCCCTCGCCCCCGAGGCCGAAGTGCCCGCCCGCCGCGAGGCGCCGGCGGAGCTTTCCCGCCGCTCGCTCCTCCTCGGCCCGCGCACTGGTGCCGAAGGATTGCGCGCCGAAGATCTGCGGGACGGCGCCGCATGAACCCGCCCCGCGCGCTCCGCAGCCTCACCCTCACGCCGGACGGGCGCGCGGGCGGCTGGCGCGTGGCGCGGGAAGAGGGGCCGGACCCCGCCGTGGCCCTCATCGGCCGGACGGCGGAGGAGGCGGCGCGGCTCGCCCCCCTCGTCTTCAACCTGTGCGGCGCCGCCCACGCCTTCGCCGCCCGCTCTGCCCTCGGCATGCCGGTGGCGGCAGATGCCGAAACGATGGCGCGCGAGACGGTGCGCGACCACGCGCTCGCGCTGCTCCACACCGTGCCCGTGGCGCTGGGCATGACGCCGGACCGCGCCGCCCTCGCCCTCCTCGCCCGGCCGGATGGCGCTGCCTTCCATGCCGCCCTTGTGGGCGACGCCAGCGATCTTTCCGCCTTCTCCCCCTCCGAGCTGGAAGCCTGGCTCACCGAAGCGCCCACCCCCACCGCCCGCGCCTTCGCCCGCATCCGCGAGGCCGATCCGGCGGAAGGGCGCGTGCATCTGCCGGAGCTGAGCGCGGATGTCCTCGCCGCCACCCTCGCGCGGCCGCCAGCCGCCATCGGCTCGCACCGCGAGACCGGCGCGCTCGGACGCGTCTCTGGGACGCCGCTGATCTCAGCGTTGCTGAGTTCGGAGGGACCGAGCCTGTTCGTGCGGCTGCTGGCGCGGCTGGTGGATGGCCTTGCCCATCTCGCTCCCCGCGCCGCCCCGTCCCTTCCGGCCGGAATCGCGCCGGCCGCGCGCGGGCTGCTGGGGCATCGGGCGCAGGTGGAGCACGGGCGGGTGACCGCCTATCGCATCCTCTCCCCCAGCGCCTGGAACCTTGCCCCCGGCGGGCTGCTGGAACGGGCGTTCGCCGCCCTCTCGCCGGGCTGGCGGACGCGGTGGCTTGCGCCGCTGCTCGTTTGCGCCATCAATCCCTGCGTGCCCGTCACCCTCTCCTTCGCCACGGAGCCCGCCGATGCATGAGATGGCCGTGTGCGAGAGCCTGCTCTCGGCGATGGAAGAGGCGGCGAAGGCACAGAATTTCTCCCGCGTCACCCGCGTGCGCCTCGCCATCGGCCGCTTCGCCGGCATCGAGGTGGAGGCGCTGCGCTTCGGTTTCGACGTGGTGACGCGCGGATCGCTGGCGGACGGTGCCGAGCTGGTGGTGCTGGAGGAGGAGGGCACCGCCTGGTGCTTCGACTGCTCCGACACCGTGCCGCTCGATCACCGCCTCGCCCCCTGCCCGCGCTGTGGCGGGGAACGGCTCGTGCCCAATGGCGGCACGGACATGAAGATCAAAGACCTGGAGGTGATGTGATGTGCACGGTCTGCGGCTGCAGCGGCGACGGCGCCACCATTTCCGAGGCGCACGGTCCTTCCCATGCCCACTCTCATGCCCATGGTCACGACCATCCGCACACCCACACCCATGCGGACGGCACCACCCACAGCCATGCCCATGATCACGGCCATGGACATGACCACGGGCACGACCACGGCCATCACCATCACCACCACGACGATCACCACCACCCCGCGCCCGACGCCGGCACGCTCGACTATGGCGCCGGCCCCGCCCGCGCCCATGCGCCGGGGCTGACGCAGGCGCGCATGGTGGAAATCGAGACCTCCATCCTCGCCAAGAACGACGATTACGCCGGCCGCAACCGCGCCCGGCTGAACGCCGCGGGCGTGCTGGCGCTGAACCTCCTCTCCGGCCCCGGCGCGGGCAAGACCACGCTTCTCGTGGAAACGCTGAAGGCGCTTTCCGGCCGCATTCCCTGCGCCGTCATCGAGGGCGACCAGCAGACCGACAACGACGCCGCCCGCATCCGCGCCGTGGGCACGCCTGCGGTTCAGATCAACACCGGCAAGGGTTGCCACCTCGACGCCCACATGGTGGGCCACGCGCTGGAGAAGCTGCCCCTGCCGCCCGGCGGCGTGCTGTTCATCGAGAATGTGGGCAACCTCGTCTGCCCCGCCGCCTTCGACCTCGGCGAGACGAAGCGCGTCACTCTGATCTCGGTGGCGGAGGGCGAGGACAAGCCGCTCAAGTATCCCGACATCTTCGAGGGTGCCGATCTCGTCCTCATCACCAAGGCCGACCTCGCCCCGCATGTGGATGCGGACATGGCGCTGCTGGAAGCCAACATCCGCCGCATCAATCCGACGGCGGACATCCTCACCACGTCCTCGCGTGGCGAGATCGGGCTCGCCCGCTGGATCGGCTGGCTGGAAGCCGCCCGCGCCGCGCGCCTGAACGAACTAGCAAGCGCTCGCGAGGCCGAGGCTTCCGCTTTGCGCGCCGCGGCGGGAGGGGCGCGATGAACCGGCGCCCGGCCATCCTCGTGGTGGATGACGAGCCGCGCTCGGTGGAGGTCATCGCCCGCGTGCTCGACGAGGAGTTCGACGTCTTCACCGCCCTGAATGCGGAGGAGGCGCGGCGCATCCTCGAAAACGAGTGGATCCAGGTGATCTTCTGCGACCAGCGGATGCCGCAGACCTCCGGCGTCGCGCTGCTCACCGAAGTGCGCGAGCGCTGGCCGGACATCCTGCGCATCATCGTCACCGGCTACACCGAGCCGGAGGACATGATCGGCGCCATCAACGACGCCGGCATCTACCAGTTCATCCCCAAGCCCTGGCATCCCGACCAGTTGCTGCTCGCCGCGCGCAACGCCGCGCACCTGTTCCAGCTCCAGCGCGACCACGAGCGGCTGAACCTGGAAATGAAGCTCACCGCCGGCAATGCCGAAGCCCGCCTTGGCGCGCTGGAAGCGCGGGTGAAGCAGAATTTCCACTTCGACACTTTGGTGCGCGCCCCCGGCAGCCCGCTCTCGCAGGTCTGCACCCGCGCCGCGCAGGTGGCGACCTTCGACGTGCCGGTGCTGATCCATGGCGAGACGGGCACCGGCAAGGAATTGCTGGCCCGCGCCATCCATTATTCGAGCCTGCGCTCGGACCGGCCGTTCTTCGCGGTGAACTGCGGGGCGATCCCGGACGAGCTGCTGGAGTCCGAGCTGTTCGGCCACAAGAAGGGGTCGTTCACCGGCGCGCACGTGACGCGCATCGGCCTGCTCGATCAGGCGGACGGCGGCACCATCTTCCTCGACGAGATCGGCGACGTGTCCCCCGCCTTTCAGGTGAAGCTGCTGCGCTTCCTGCAGGAGGGCGAGATCCGCCCCGTGGGCTCCAACGAGGCGAAGCGGGTGAACGTGCGCGTGCTCGCGGCCACCCACCGCGACCTGAAGGGCGAGGTGGCCCGCGCCCGCTTCCGCGAAGACCTCTATTATCGTCTCTCGGCCATGGTGCTGACGCTGCCGGCCCTGCGCGAGCGGCGGGCGGACATTCCGGTGCTCGCCCAGAGCGTGCTCGATGCGCTCTCCAGCCAGCACGGCAAGCGGGTGCGCGGGTTCAGCGACGAGACGCTCGCCTGCATGTCAGCCTATGACTGGCCGGGGAATGTGCGCGAACTGCAGAATGAGGTGACGCGCATGCTGGTGCTCGCCGAGCGCGACACCCTTTCCGCCGATCTCCTCTCCCCCCACGTGGTGCGTGCCGCCGCCGCCGAGACGCGGGCGCCGGAGACTTTGGCCAATTCCTCCATCGCCCTGCCCGACAGCGGGCCGCTGAAGGACCGCATCGAGCGCATGGAAGCCACCATCCTCACCGAGACGCTGGTGCGCTGTCGCTGGAACAAGAGCCGCGCGGCGGAGGAACTCGGCCTCTCCCGCGTGGGCCTCAGAGCCAAGCTCGACCGCTACGGCATCGCCCGTGGCGGGGCGTTTGGGCAGCATTGAGGGGGTGGGGGATGGATCGGGATCAATCCATGCCGGCCTGCCTCCCCTCTCCCCTTGCGGGAGAGGGGTTGGGGGTGAGGGGTGAAGGCGTTTGCCGCACCTCACTGACTCCAGGACAAATGGAGGGAACACCCCTCACCCCGCCCCTCTCCCGCAAGGGGAGAGGGAGTTTCTTTCGCAGGTAGGAGCCCCGCCATGTGCCTCGGCATTCCCGGACAGATCGTCGCCGTCGCGGACGCGGAGGCCATGTTGTGCGTAGTGGACGTCTCCGGTGTCCGCCGCACCGTGGACGTGGTGTGCGTGGCCGAGCCCGGGGCACCGCTGGACGACCTCGTGGGCGCCTGGGTGCTGGTTCACGTGGGCTTCGCCATGAGCCGCATCGACGAGGAAGAGGCCGCCGCCACCCTCAAGGTGCTCTCCGAGATCGGTGAGGCGGCCGTCGAGATGGAAGCCCTCACCACCGGCAGCGTCGAGCTGCTGTCCACCCCGCGCTGAGGAGCCGGACATGCGCTTCGTCGACGAATTCCGCGACCCCGCCCTCGCCGCCGCTCTGGTGAAGGAGATCGGCGCCATCGCCGCGCGTCTGGAGCGCGGGCGGGATCGCCCCTTCGCCATCATGGAGGTGTGCGGCGGGCACACCCACGCCATCTTCCGCTATGGGCTGGAGGGCCTGCTGCCCGACCTCGTGGAATTCGTCCATGGCCCCGGCTGCCCGGTCTGCGTGCTGCCCATGGGCCGGGTAGACGATTGCGTGGCCATCGCCGAGCGCGAGGGCGTGATCTTCACCACCTTCGGCGACGCCATGCGCGTGCCGGGCTCCAAGAAGAGCCTGCTTCAGGCGAAGGCAGACGGCGCCGACGTGCGCATGGTCTATTCGCCGCTCGATGCGCTCACGCTGGCGAAGCGCAATCCCGACCGCGAGGTGGTGTTCTTCGGCCTCGGCTTCGAGACGACCATGCCCTCCACGGCGCTCACCGTGCAGCGGGCGGCGCGCGAGGGGGTCAGCAACTTCTCGCTCTTCTGCAACCACATCACCATCATCCCGACCCTGCGAGCGCTGCTGGAGCAGCCGGACCTCAGCATCGACGGCTTCATCGGGCCGGGGCATGTGTCCATGGTCATCGGCACGGCACCCTATCGCTTCATCGCGGAGGAATTCGGCCGGCCGCTGGTGGTGTCGGGCTTCGAGCCCATCGACCTGCTGCAATCCCTGCTCATGGTGCTGCGGCAGATCGAGGCCGGGAAAGCGCTCATCGAGAACCAGTATGCCCGCGTGGTGCCGGAGCATGGCAACCCGGCCGCGCTGAGGGCGGTTCAGGAGGTGTACGAGCCGCGCGAGACGTTCGAGTGGCGCGGCCTCGGCTCCATCGCCGGCTCGGGGGTGCGGCTGACGGAGCCCTATGCGGCCTTCGATGCGGAAAAGCGCTTCGCCGTGCCTGATATAAAGGTGGCCGACCCCGCCCAGTGCCGCTGCGGCGAGGTGCTCACCGGCGCCGCCAAGCCCTGGGCCTGCCCCGAGTTCGGCAAGGGCTGCACGCCGGAAACGCCGCTCGGCGCGCTGATGGTGTCTTCCGAAGGTTCTTGCGCGGCTTACTATCAATATGGCGGTATACGGGGAGAGGCCGCATGAACATCCCCTTTCCTTCCCCTGCCGCCGCGCGCCGGCGGCCGCTGACGCAGAAGACGGTGACGCTCGCCCATGGCGGCGGCGGCAGCGCCATGCGCGATCTCATCGACGACGTGTTCCTCTCCGCCTTTTCCGGCGAGGGCCGCGCCGCGCCGGAGGATCAGGCCCGCTTCGACCTCGCCGCGCTGATGGCGCGGGGTGACCGCCTCGCCTTCACCACCGACGGCTTCGTGGTGGACCCCCTGTTCTTTCCCGGCGGCGACATCGGCAAGCTCGCCGTGTGCGGCACGGTGAACGATCTCGCGGTGGGCGGGGCGACGCCGGTCGCGCTCTCCTGCGCCATCATCATCGAGGAGGGGCTGGAGGTGGAGACGCTGCGCCGCGTCGTCCAGTCCATGGCTGAGACGGCGCACGCGGCGGGCGTCGCCATCGCCACCGGCGACACCAAGGTCGTGGCGCGGGGCGCCTGCGACAAGCTCTTCATCACCACCACCGGCATCGGCGTCATCCGCGCCGGGCTCGACGTGGGCGTGACCAAGGCGCGGCCGGGTGACAAGGTGATCGTCAACGGCCTCCTCGGCGACCACGGCGCCGCCATCCTCAACGCCCGCGGCGACCTTGCGCTGGACACCGCCATCGAGAGCGACTGCGCGCCCTTGAACGGTCTCATCGACACGCTGATTTCCGCCGCCCCCGGCCTGCGCATGATGCGCGATGCCACGCGCGGCGGCATCGCGGCGGTGGTGAACGAGCTGGCCGAGGCGAGCAAGGTCGGCATCCGGCTCGACGAATTGAGCCTGCCCATGCGGCCGGAGGTGATGGGCTTCTGCGAGATCCTGGGCCTCGACCCGCTCTATCTCGCCAATGAGGGCAAGATCCTCGCCGTGGTCCCCGCCGGGGAGACCGATGCCGCGCTCGCCGCGCTGCGAGCTCATCCGCTGGGGCGCGAGGCGGCGGTGATCGGCGAGGTCACGTCCGAGCGGCCCGGCCGGGTCGTCATGAGAACGCGCTTCGGGGGCGAGCGCATCGTCGACATGCTGGTCGGCGATCAACTGCCCCGCATCTGCTGACCCTTTTTTCAAACCTTCAAACACCGGGGAGAACTTCATGCACCGCACACTCCGCACGGCAGCCGCCGCTGCCGCCTTGGCCCTCCTGCCGCAGATCGCCTTCGCCCATACCGGCGTCGGCGACGTGCACGGCTTCAGCCACGGCTTCGCCCATCCCCTCGGCGGGCTCGATCATCTGCTCGCCATGGTCACGGTGGGCATCTTCGCCTGGCAGCTCGGCGGTCGCGCCGTGTGGGCGGTGCCCGCCACTTTCGTCGGCCTTATGGCCGTTGGCGGCGCCCTCGGCATCTCCGGCATCGACGTGCCCTTCGTGGAGCTGGGCATCGCCCTGTCGGTGATCGTGCTGGGCGGCGTGGTGGCCTTCGGCGTCAAGGCGCCGCTGGCGGCGGCCATGGCCATGGTCGGCTTCTTCGCCATCTTCCACGGCCACGCCCATGGTGCGGAAATGCCGGCGGACGCCTCGGGCCTCGCCTACGGCCTCGGCTTCATGTCGGCGACCGCGCTCCTCCACATGGCCGGCCTCGGGCTCGGCATGGCCATCGGCCGCTTCGGCGAGATGCATGGCGAGAAGTTCGTGCGCGGCGCGGGCGCGGCGGTGGCGGTGGCCGGCGTCGGCATCCTCGCCGGGCTCGTCTGAGCGCTCCAACATGCTATAGCCCCCGTCCGACACGCTTGAGAGGCCGGACGGGTGCTGTACGACGAGGCGTATCTGGCGCGGACCGAAGAGATGGTCCGGGCCCATCTGCCGGACTGGGGCCTGCCGCCGGATGCGGCGCTCCAGCTCCTCTCCATCTCCGAGAACGCCACCTTCCGCGCCACCGCGGGCGCGCAGGATATCGTGGTCCGCGTCTACCGGCCGGGCTATCACGCGGCGGCGGAAATCCGCTCCGAACTTGCCTGGATCGAGGCCCTGCGTGCAGACGCCGTGGTGCCCACCCCCGCCATCATCCCCACGCGCGACGGCCACCTCCTGAATGAGGTGAGCGCGGACGGCGCCCCCCGCCGGCTGGCCGCCTTCGCCTTCGTGCCGGGCATCGAGCCGCAGGAGGGCGCGGACCTGCCCGGCTGGTTCCACCGCCTCGGCGCCTTCCACGCGCGTCTCCACGCGCATGCCAAAAGCTGGCGACGGCCGGCCGGCTTCACCCGCAAGGCGTGGGATTTCGAGAGCATGCTGGGCGACAGCCCGCTGTGGGGCGACTTCCGCGCCGCGCTGGGCCTCGATGCACCCGGCCGCGCGCTGCTGGAGCGCACGGCGCTCGCCCTGAAGGACCGCCTCGCGCCACTGACGACACCGGACAGCTTCGGCCTCATCCATGCGGACCTGCGCCTCGCCAATCTGCTGGCGGACGGGGACAGCCTGACCCTCATCGATTTCGACGATTGCGGCTTCTCCTGGTACCTCTACGACTTCGCCTCGGCTGTCTCCTTCATGGAGCATTCGCCGTTGGTGCCGGCCCTAAAGAATGCGTGGGCGGACGGCTACCGCGCCCTCGCTCCCCTGCCGGCGGATGCCGACGCGCAGCTCGACCTGTTCGTGATGCTGCGCCGGATGCTGCTCACCGCCTGGGTCGCCTCCCACGCCGAGACGCCCACCGCGCAGGCCATGGGCGCGCCCTATACCGCCGGGACGCTGGCGCTGGCCGAGGATTTCCTCAGCCGGCTGGGATAGGCGCGTCCGCCTCCATCGTCCTCCGCACTGCCACCATCAGCACGATCGGCGGCCTCCGGCTTGCCCGGAGGACCCATGGCGCCGTTCATTCCGCCCTCCCCGCGCCTGCTCCGGCGGAGGTATAGGC
>JAEWBL010000651.1 GCA_023391175.1 Pseudomonadota bacterium | reverse complement strand
GATTCGTCCGCCGATCTCGCCCCCTCCCCTTCCCCGCTCCGCTTTCTCCGTTCCCGCGCAGCGTCCGCACCAGCCCTGGACGGACCCGCCGCGGTGTCCCGCCGATTCGTGGCGCTGGGATTGCCGGTGTTCCTCGCGGGGTGCGTGACGTCCCGCCCGCCCGTGTCGCTGGCGACCGGGCCGTTCATCGATCCCGCCTATGTCGAGATGTATGCCGAGATGCCGGAGGAGCGCTTCCCCGTCCCGGCGGTGGACATCACCCAGCTCGATCCCATCTACTTCCGCCGGCAGGTCGCCTATGACGGCCGCGAGGCGCCGGGGACGATCGTCATCGACCCCAACGACCGCCACCTCTACCTCGTGCAAGGCGGCGGCTCGGCCATCCGCTACGGCGTGGGCGTCGGCCGCGAGGGTTTCGGCTGGAATGGCCGCGCCAACATCCGCCGCAAGGCCGAGTGGCCGACCTGGACGCCGCCCGCGGAGATGATCAAGCGCCAGCCCGAGCTGCGCGAATATGCCCGCGGCATGCCCGGCGGCCTGGAGAACCCGCTCGGCGCGCGCGCCATGAATCTCTACCAGGGCGACCGCGACACGCTCTACCGCATCCACGGCACCAACGAGCCCTGGACCATCGGCGAGGCGGTCTCCTCTGGCTGCATCCGCATGATGAACCAGGACGTGATCGACCTGTACCGCCGCGTGCCCAACGGCACCAAGGTGGTGGTGCTTCCCGTCTGAGGTCTCGAAGCCCGCGCGGCGTTTGAGCGAAGGCAGCGCAACGCACCAACCCATCCCCTTTCCACCCCGTCCATTGTCCCGCGACGGGGGGATGCGCGAGCGCCCGGACCCCGCTACGGTCCGGGCGCTCGTTGTTTCAGGGGGTCAGTAGCGGGCGTCCGCCGGCTTCTTGTCCTTCGGCCAGTCGTTCACCTTGGGGGCGAAGTCCGGCCGCGGCATGTGGCTGAAATATTCGGCCACGTCCACCGCCTCCTGGTCGGTGAGGCCGCCCTGGCCCAGCGGGAAGCCGCCGTGGAAGCCGATGGGCATGTTGCGCTTCACGAACGCCGCCGCTGTGTAGGTGCGCGCCATGCCTGCGCCGATGTTGAAGGATTGGTCGCCCCAGAGCGGGGGATAGACGAAGGCGCCGGCGGCGTCCTTGATGCCCTCCCCGTTCGACCCGTGGCAGACGGCGCACTGGGCGGCGTAGACCTTGGCGCCGTTCTCCGTATCCGGCTTGATCTGCGGGCTGATCTTGCCGACGCCGCGGCCCTCCACCTTGTCCTCGGGCTTGGTCTCCCGCTTCATCCAGTCGAAATAGGCGACCATGGCCTTCATGTCGTCGCCGTCCTTCGCCAGCGGCTTGCCGTTCATGGAGCGCAGGAAGCAGCCGTTGATGCGGTCCTCCAGCGTGATCTCCCGCCCGGCCCGGGGCGCGTAGCTCGGGAAGAAGGCGGAGACGCCCACATAGGGCGAACCGTCGGCCACCGTGCCGGCATTGAGGTGGCAGCTGGAGCAGTTCAGCACGTTGCCCACATTCTTCGGCAGCAGGGTGTGCGTCTCGGTGTTGAGGCGCATGCCGCGCACCAATTGAGCCGCATTCGACTCATTGAGCACGTCCGCGATGCGCGGCGTGTCGAACGGCCGGGTGTCCACCTTCGGATCGAGCGTGGCCCGCGCCCCCTTCACCTGCGCGGCCGTGACCGGCGCGGCATTCTCGCCCCAGCTGGCGCGGACGAAGGTGAGGATGTCGGCGATCTCCTCGTCGCCCAGCCGGGCGAAGCCGGGCATGGTGAAGACGCGGGCATGCGCCTGCGTCTGCGCCGTTGCCCAGCCGGTCAGCGTGATGTGAACGAGCGTCGAGGGGTCCTTCGCTGCAACGGTGGGATTGCCGGCCAGCGGCGGGAACACCTTGGCGACGCCGGCCCCGTTCAGGCGATGGCAATCGGCGCAGAACTGGGCGTAGGCGAGCCCGCCACGGGTGGTGAACATCGCCGCGGGCACGCCCGTGTCCGGCGTCGCCGGGCGGTGCGCCCGGGGCTGGTCGGTGGGCAGGCCGCCGAGATAGGTGGCGATGGCCACGAGGTCGGCGTCGGTGAAGTTCTGGGTGGAGTTGTGGATCACCTCGGTCATGGAGCCGGAGACGGTGCCGAAGCGGTTCTGGCCGGTCTTCAGCAGCTCCACCGTGTCATCCACATCGCCAAGGCCGCGCAGGTTGACCGCGTTCCATTCCTCGACCTTCGAGCCCGAGAGGAATTTGTCGCCGCTGCCGCCGGCATCGCCCATGGCGAGTTCCTGGAAGCCGATGCCGCGCGGCGTGTGGCAGGCGCCGCAATGGCCGAGGCCCTGCACCAGATAGGCGCCGCGGTTCCACACGTCACCCTTGTTCGCGTCCGCGACGAAGGGGTGGCTTTCGAGGAACATCTGGTTCCAGAAGGCGAGCGTCCAGCGCTGGTTGAAGGGGAAGCCGATGCCGGACGGCCGGTTGGGGCTGTCCACCGGCGCCACGCCCTTCATGAGGTAGACGTAGAGCGCATACATGTCGTCCGGCGACATCTTCGCATAGGACGGGTACGGCATGGCCGGGTACATGTGGGTGCCGTCGGCGGTCACGCCCTTGCGCATGGCCCGATCGAAGGCACCGAAGCTGTAGCGGCCGATGCCGGTCTTCGGATCGGGTGTGATGTTGGTGGAATAGAGCATGCCGAATGGCGTCTCCAGCCCGCGCCCGCCGGCCATGGGCTGCCCGTCCGCCTTGGTGTGGCAGGCGACGCAGTCGCCCAGTTCGGCGATGTACTTGCCCCGGGCCACCAGCTCCGGGGCCGCCGCCTGCGGCCGGGTGCGGCCACCTTCATCGATGCGCGGCGGGGTCACGACCCACCAGAACACGGCTGCCCCGACCACGACGACGCCGGCTGCGGCGGCGGCAAGTTTCTTCAATCGCGGCGCGCGCCGGATCGTACTCGCGTCGTTCATGGAACGACCTCCTCACGTCGCAGAACGCGAAGGGCAAACTCGCTCGCCCGGAGAAGCGCCCTCGGCGCTCCCCGGCCCTGCGCAGCCGCTCTTTGCTCTGCTTTTCAAGTCCCGCAAGAAGATCCTAGACGGAGGGTGCGACGCAGCATTGACGCACCGCAACTGTGGAATTCCGGTCTTGAGGTTATCCTCAGGCGCAACGCGGCTTCAGCCGTCGCGCACCATGGGGAAGAAGTCGGTGGGACCCATCTGGCCGCCCTTCAGCACCAGTTCCAGCCCGTCGTAGAGCGGGTCGTCGGACCAGGCCCGGCAGAGGGGCGCGCCGGGGGCGAGGCCGGCGACGATGTCGAGGGCGAAGATGTTGAGCGCCTCCATCACCTCGCCGGAACTATCGCCCCCCGCCACCATCACCCGCCGCACCGCTCCGCTCTCCACGATGCGGCGCATGATCTCCGCCAGCACCGTGCCCACCCGCCGCGCCGCATCGGCACGGGAAAGGCCGGCCACGGCGGCGGTTGCGTCAAAGCCGGCGACGGCCGGATCGTCCGGCCCCTCGGCGCTGTAGACGACGGGGCTCTGGCCGCGCGACAGCGCATCCATGGCCGTTGCGACGGCACGGGCGATTTCCGCCCCCCGATGGGCGTCGGAGAGCGCACGGGAGAGGTCCAGCCGCTCCGTGTGGAAGCCGGCGGCCCGGGCGTGGGCGAGCTGGGCCGCGGTCACCGGTGAGCAGCTTCCCGAGACCACGGCGATGGTCTCGACGGACGCCGCCTTGGGCAGGCCGGGGGTCTGCGGCAGCAGGCCGAGGCTGCGCCAATAGGCGGCAAGGGCATATTGCAGGCCGGAGGAGGAGGCGGAGAACAGGCCGTCGCCCCGGTTCTCCCAGATGAGCCGCCCGGCTTCCACCAGCGTGGCCTCATCCATAACGTCGATGAGCACCACGGGCGTGTCATCGCCCTGCAGCGCCGCGCAGCGCGCCTGCGCCTTGCCGGCGCGGATTTCGGCGAGATCGATGAGCGCCATGCGCCGGTCGGTCTGGCGGGACAGGTGACGGGCGAGGTCGGCCTCGTCCATGGGCGTCACCGGATGGCGCGACATGGTGGGGTGGCGATCGAGCCGATAGGTGGTGCCGTTCCAGGTGACGAACAGATTGCCGAACATCTGATAGCGGCCGAGGCGCGGCACGCCCACCACCGTGGGCGACCAGCCGCCGCCCATCTGCTTCACCCCGAGATCGATGGCGCGGCCGATGGAGCCCACATGCGGCGCGGAATCGAAGGTGGAGCAGACCTTGTAATGCAGCACCGGCGCGCCCAGCCCCGCGAGGCGGGCGAAGAGCGGCGGCAGCTCGGCGTCCATCCACTCCGGCGACCGCCCCCGCGAGGAGCCAGCAAGGCCGATGGCCCGCGCCTCCGGAAAGCGGGCGCGCATCTCATCCGTGGGCGGGCGCAGGAACAGCACGGCGGGCACGCCGGCCGCCGTGATCGCCTCCAGCGCATCGGTGGAGCCGGTGAAGTCGTCGCCGTAATAGGCGAGGAGCAGCCCCTCCGGCAGCGCCGCCCCGGTCTTGATCCCCGAAGTCATCGCCAGAAGCCGAGCGCGGTCTTGAGCGCGGTATTGCGGCTCGCCTCGTCCTCCAGGCTCGCGCCCGCCATGGCCGCCCGCCAGGCCGCCCGAAGCGCCTCGACGCCGGCCGGCACCCCGGCGGGATGGCCGAAGATGCCCCCGCCCGCCGTGTGGATGAGATCGGCGCAGCCGATGGCGGCATAGGTCTCCGCCGCCTGCCGCCCCGTCTGGCCGGAGGAGAAGACCGGCATGGCCTCCATGGGGGCCGTGTCGTTGAGGGGCGACAGCACAGCACGGGCGGCGGCGATGACGCTCTCGTTGCTCTCGGAGAACTTGTTGTAGAGCCCGTTCACATGCAGGTGGTCCACCCCCGCCAGCCGCCAGAGCTGCTGCCAGGGGGCATAGTCCCACCCGAGCGCCGGGGCGCGGTAGAGATAGCCCCAGCCGGCGCGGTGGCCGTGCAATGGCAGCTGGGCGTGGCGGGCGATCTCCCGCACCCCCACGAGGCCGATGGAATTGAGGCACACCATCACGCAGGTGCCGCCCAGCTCCAGCACCAGATCATGGCGGCGGCGCATCTCGTCGAAGTCGCCGGTGATGTTGAAGGCCACCATCACCTTGCGGCCCCGCCGGTCGGCCGCATCGTTCACCACCCGCATCACCGCCCGCACCCGCTCCTCGAACGGGCAGCGGCCGCCATCGGCCTGCAGTTCGTCGTCCTTGATGAAGTCGATGTCGCCGGCGATCAGCTCGCGCACCTGCTGCGCCGTCTCCTCCGCCGTGAGGCCGATGGAGGGCTTGATGATGGTCCCGATGATGGGTCCTTCCGAGACACCGGCGAGGCGCCGGGTGCCGGAAATGCCGAAGGCCGGACCCTTGAAAGCTGACGTGTACCCGAATGGCAGCTGAAGGCCGGTGATACGTAGCCCGGAAACCTGGTGCAACTCGAACAGATTGCCGGCAATGGTGGACATCAGGTTCGGCAGGGAGGGGCCGAAATTCTCCACCGGCCAGGACAGTTCGAGCGTCGCCCTCGTGTAGCGATCGGACGCCATGGCGCCCGGCAGGCTCGGCCGGTCCACAACGTCAAGTATCTCGAGACGCTCGACTTTTGCGCCCGAGCGCTGCTTCAGCTCGGCCGTCTCGGTGGCGAGCGCCACGAAGGTGCCGCTCGACTGTTCCCCGGCGATGACCTCCGCCGTCCGGGCCGGGTCGCCCCCGGTCTCCATCCAGTAGGTGGCATGGACACGATCGCTCATCACACGGGTTCCCAAGGTCGTCTTTCGGGTGAGCCCAACCCATTGCCTTCGTTGAGGAATCGGTCGGGCTCTCGGGGCAGCCGGCGCCGCTCAGGTGATGCGGCGGATGCTCTCGGCGATCTCGTCATTGTCCAGGCACTTGAGCCAGTCGTCCCGCATCAGCCGCGGCTTGCCGAACTGGATGGCCTTGTTGCAAGCATCTGAGAACATGCCCGGAATTTCCTTGAACGTCACCGCCGCAAGGATGTTCATGTGGCCGAGAAGGAAGTCCCGCGCGCACTCCGCCGGCACCCCCCGCCGCACCGTCTCGTCCATGGCTTCGCGCATGACATCGAGCAGGGTGGCGCAGATGGTCTCGGACAGGCCCGGCTCCAGGATCGCCATCTGTTCGACGGTCAGGCGATAGGAGCGCAGGATGGGGGCGTAGATGGCCTTCGCGACCGCCTCGCCCAAGGCAAAGGCTTCGTCCGGCCCCTGCATCAGCGCGGAGGTGATGGACTGCTTCGCCGCCACGCCTCCGAAATAGTCGCGCCGGCCTTCCTCGGTGGTCTCATCGTTGAAAATCAAGGGATGGCAAGGGTGCGAGACGAAGTAGACGAGGTCCGCCCG
>JAEWBL010000644.1 GCA_023391175.1 Pseudomonadota bacterium | reverse complement strand
CGCGCTATCTGCCCGAGGGCCAAGTGGCGGCCATGCCGGGGCACAGCTTCCGGGCCAGCGTGCGCGACGAATTCATGGAAGTGCTGCGCATGGGCCTCGACGACGGCGGCCGGGTGCTGGAACAGCTCAACCATTACATGCTGAGCGACCCAGCTGCGCTGGAGGCGGTGCCCTTCTGGTCCGCCATCATCCTGCGCCGCCACCACGACCCTGCGGTCGTCGCCGCCATGCGTCTCTGGCTGGCGCAGGTGCTGCGCTACTCCCGCCGCGACCAGCTCTCGGGCACCCATGCGCTGGGGCGATCCGGGCTGGAGGTGGCGCGATTCGAGGTGGACAATCTCGGGTCGTGGTTCCACCGCTGGCCGGTGACCCCCGCGCGCGATCGGGACGCCTTCCCCTTCTCGCCCACCCACAGCCAGATACCAGCCAGTCTGCTGGCGGACGACTGGCGGCGGGAGCGCGCGGCGCTGGAAGCGCGGATCACGGCTCTGGAGCAGGCGCAGTCCGAGGCGACGACTGTGTTCGAGACTGAATGCGCGCCGAACGCGCCTGAACCGGTGCCGAACAGCCCCCGAACGGCACCGGAATCCGGGCTTTTTGAACGGCTCACACGACTCGCGAGCCGTCTTTCCGGCCGCAGCCGGAGCTGAGGCGTTTCCGCCTCAGAGCATCGCCGGCAGCACGCGATCCGGCGGACGGTGGCCGTCCATGAAGGTCTTGATGTTGACGATGACCTTCTCGCCCATGTCCACGCGGCCTTCCAGCGTCGCGGAGCCAAGGTGCGGCAGCAGAACGACTTTTCCCTGCTTGGCGAGGCGCACCAGCTTCGGGTTCACCGCCGGCTCGTGCTCGAACACGTCGAGACCGGCTCCGGCGATCTCGCCGGCTTCCAGCAGGCGGGTCAAGGCGTTCTCGTCGATCACCTCGCCGCGCGCCGTATTCACCACATAAGCGTCTGGCTTCAACAGCTTAAGGCGCCGGGCCGAGAGCAGATGATAGGTCGCGGGGGTGTGCGGGCAGTTCACGGACACGATGTCCATGCGCGCCAGCATCTGGTCCAGGCTGTCCCAATAGGTGGCGTCGAGCATTTCCTCGATGCCGGAATTGAGGCGGCGGCGGTTATGGTAATGAATCTGCAGGCCAAATGCCTTGGCGCGCCGCGCCACCGCCTGGCCGATGCGGCCCATGCCGATGATGCCGAGGCGCTTGCCCCAGATCCGCCGGCCGAGCATCCAGGTGGGCGACCAGCCGGCCCATTCTTCCTTGTCGGCGATCATCACCTGTGCGCCTTCGGCGAGGCGCCGGGGCACGGAGAGGATCAGCGCCATGGTCATGTCCGCGGTGTCCTCGGTGAGGACGCCGGGGGTGTTGGTGACCGTGATGCCCCGGTTCAGCGCACTGGCGACGTCGATATGGTCGACGCCATTGGAGAAGGAGGCGATCAGTCGCAGGTTTTCCCCAGCCTGCGAGAGCACCGCCGTATCGATACGGTCGGTGACGGTCGGCACGAGAACGTCCGCCGTCTTCACCGCCTCCACCAGCGCGGCCTGATCCATGGGCACGTCGTCGATGTTGAGTTTCGCATCGAACAGCTCACGCATCCGCGTCTCGACCGAGTCGGGCAGCTTGCGCGTGACAACGACGAGGGGCTTGCGACGCACCATCGTTACTCCCCATTCCCCATTTCTTAACGGTTCTGGTCCCGTCTATCAGACAGCCGGGGAAACACAAGGCGCGCCGGGACGCAGGGCCTTGACGTGCCCGCCACGTCGGCGCACCCCTCCGGTCTGTTAGGTGCGATGCGAAAGGACGATCCCATCATGCCCGCAAAGCGAACTCATCTGAAGCGAAGCCACGACAGCCGGTCGGTGAAAGCCCTGGCCCTTGCGGCGGCGATGATGGTGGGAACGGCTGCGGGGGCAGTCGCCGCCGAGCCCGGCACCTCCGGCCTCCCGGTCCCGCGCTTCGTCTCGCTCAAGGCGGACAAGGTGAACGTCCGCAACGGGCCGAACCGGGACCAGGACGTGGCCTGGGTGTTCAACCGCGCCGGCCTGCCCGTCGAGGTGACGGCCGAATACGAGACGTGGCGCCGAATCCGCGATGCCGACGGCGCGGAGGGATGGGTGTACCACTCCATGCTGTCGCTGCGGCGGACCGCCCTCGTCGCCCCCTGGCTGAAGGGCGAGACCGTGCCCCTGCGCGGCTCGGCCGACGCAGACGCCAAGGTCGTGGCCAAGCTCGAGCCGAGCGTGCTGGGCGTGGTGAAGGCCTGCGACGGCAAGTTCTGCCGCATCACCGGCGACGGCTTCGACGGCTATGTGCAGCAGAACCAGCTGTTCGGCGTCTATCCCGGCGAGAAGGTGGACTGAGGGGAGCGCCGCACCCATCGCGTGCCGGGATCAGCCCTGCGTCTCGGGCGTGTGCAGCACCAGCCCGTCCAGCGCAGCCGTCAGCTTGATCTGGCAGGACAGGCGGGAGGTGGGGCGAAGGTCGGTCGCGAAA
>JAEWBL010000613.1 GCA_023391175.1 Pseudomonadota bacterium | reverse complement strand
TCCCCCATGTCCAGCCGTGAAGCCGCCGTCCATTGCGACGGCTCGTCCCGCGTTCAGCCGCACCACGCCCTCCACCACCTCGCTGTTGTGGCCGGGCCGGAAACCAACCTTCTCCTGCGCCTGCTGGAGCCGTTCGTGATCCACGACGTTCTGCCCGGCCGGGTCGATTGCCGGACGGACGATGAAGCGCTCACCGTCACGATCGAGTTCGCCGCGGAGGATGCCGTCGCCGTGCGCCTGGCGCAGCGGCTCGGTGTCATGGTCGGCGTCCGCAGGGCAGACCTGACGACCGCCGAGGCGGCGCAGATGCGGGCGGCCTGACGGAAACGACCATGCTGAACACGCTCGCCGACATATCCGTCATCGTCCTGCCGGTGTTCGGCATGGTGCTGGTGGGCTACATCTCCGCCCGGATCGGCCTCGTCAGCGAACGGGCGACGGATGGGCTGGCCGAGTTCGTGTTCAGCTTGTCGGTGCCTGTCCTCATCTTCAAGACGCTCAGCGAATCGAAGCTGCCGGAGGCGCAGCCCTGGGGCTACTGGATCGCCTATTTCGCCGGAGCCTTTTTCGTGTTCGCCATCGCCATGGTGGCGGCTGAGCGACTGTTTGGCAGGGGGCGGCAGGAGGCGGTCATCCACGGCTTCGCCGCCGGTCAAGCCAACACCGTGTTCGTCGGCGTGCCGTTGATCCTGAAGGCCTATGGCGAAGCGGGCGCGGTGCCTCTGTTTTTGCTCATCGCCATCCACCTCCCGGTGATGCTGGTGGCGGCCACCGTTCTGCTGGAGGGCAGCAACGGCTTCTCCCGCGCGACCATGATGCGGCTCGGCAAGGCGCTGGCCTTCAATCCCATCCTGCTCGGCATCTATGCCGGGGCGCTGGCCAAGGTGGTGGGCATCCAGGCCGTGGGCGTGCCGAAGCAGATGATCGACCTTCTCTCGGCCGCAGCGACGCCCTGCGCGCTCATCTCCCTCGGCTTGTCGCTGAAGCGCTACGGCATGGCAGGGGGCGATCTCCTGCCCTCGACGGTCATCAGCGTGCTGAAGCTCATCGTCCATCCGGCGGCGGTGTTCGCGCTCACCATGGTCTTCAGCATGCCGCCGGTGTGGGCCGGCGTGGCGGTGCTGTTCGCGGCGATGCCGAGCGGCGTCAACGGCTATCTGCTGGCGCAGCGCTATGGCGTGGGGGTGGCTACCTCGACCAGCGCGGTGTCGCTCTCCACCGGGCTGGCGGTCGTCACCGTGGCGTTCTGGCTCTACATCCTCGGGGTCGGCTGAGGCGGGGCGAGCCCCAGCCGCGCGCGGACGTCCTCCAGCGTCGCGCCGCATGTCCTGAGCGCGAGAAGGCTGGTGGCCGAATTGCTCTTCGAGAGCTTGTGGCCGCTGGTGTCCAGGATCAGCCGGTGGTGGTGATAGACGGGCGTCACAAGGCCCAGAAGTCGTTGCAGCAGCACATGGACCGAAGTGGCGTGGAACAGGTCCATGCCACGAATGACGCGGGTGATGCCCTGGAGAGCATCATCCACCACCACCGAGAGATGATAGGACGTCGGCACGTCCCGCCGCGCCAGGACCACGTCGCCCCATCGTGCCGGATCGGCCGTAACGGGCACCGCTGGCCCTTCCGGCAAGCCCTCGGCCTCCGGCCAGAAGAGCGGTCCGCTGCCGACGGCCTCCTGCGCCGTTGCCATGTCCAGCCGCAGCACATAAGGCTCGCCCGCCGCCCGCCGTTGCGCCCGCTCCGCGTCTGATAATGCCGAGCGCTGGAAGGGATAGAGCGGCGCGCCATCCGGATCGCGCGGCGCCGGGCGTCCCTGCTTCGCCTCGCTTTCGATCACTGCGCGCGCGATGTCGGAGCGGCTCTCGAAGGCGGGATAGACGAGGCCCATGCCCTCCAGCAGCGCCAGCGCTTCCGCATAATCCGCGAAGTGCTCGGACTGGCGCCGCGGCGGCGCGGCGGGCACGATGCCGAGCCAGGCGAGGTCGTCGAGGATCCCCCGTTCGAATTCGGGTCGACAGCGGGTGGTGTCGATGTCCTCCATGCGCAGCAGGAATGTGCCGTCCGTGCGCGCCGCCGCCTCGGCATTCACCAGCGCCGAGAAGGCGTGCCCGAGATGCAGCCTTCCGTTGGGGCTCGGCGCGAAGCGGCAGACGAAGGGAAGGGGAGGCTCAGGCATGGCGTCGGCTATTAGAGCGATATCTCGTTGCGACAGACAAGCCTTCGGATTGGCGCCATGAAGGAGCCGCTGCTGACCGACCAGGGCGTGTTCGACCGCGCCTTCGCGCAATTGCTGGAGCTTGATGATCGCCTCGTTCCGGTGGCGGACGTGGCCGGTCGCCCCGCCCTGCGCCGTCGCACGCCGGGATTCGCCGGCCTGTGCGCGGTGGTGATCGCGCAGCAATTGTCGGTCGCCTCGGCGCGGGCCATCTCCGCCCGGTTCGAGGCCGCGCTGGGCGGGGCGCCGACGGTGGAGGCCATGTTGGCGGCGCCGGTGGAGACGTTGCGCGGGGCCGGCCTGTCCGCGCCCAAGATCCGCACCCTCACCGGCATCGCCCGCGCGCTCGCGGAAGGCGAGGTGGACCTCGAGGCCGTAGCCCGCATGGAAGCGGACGCGGCAGCCGAGGTGATGACGCGGCTGCCCGGCATCGGTCTGTGGACCGCCGATATCTATCTGCTGTTCTGTCTCGGCCGCGCCGACGCCTTCCCCCATGGCGATCTCGCGCTTCAGGTGGCCATGGGCGATGCGTTCGAGCTGGGCGGACGCTGCACACCCCTCGGTCTGCGCGCCATCGCCGAGGACTGGCGGCCGCTGCGCGGCGTGGCGGCGCATCTGCTGTGGGCGTATTATGGTGCGCGGCGCGCCCGTCTCGGCGCCCCGGCCTGACACGAGCGTGCCCATGTCCTTTCCCCTCGACGGCGTTTCCCTCGACGAGCCCATCCTCGATGGCCCACGCCTGCGCCCGCGCCATGGCGGCGATCCCGACAGCCTCGTCGTGCTGCTGCATGGCTATGGGGCGGACGGGCGCGACCTCATCGACCTCGGCAATGCATGGGCCGACCTTTTGCCCGGCACGGCCTTCATTTCCCCCCATGCCCCCGACCCCTGTGGGGAGGCGCCCGTGGGCCGGCAGTGGTTTCCGCTCAGCTTCCGTGATCCCCACGAGCTGGCCCGCGGCGCCGAGGCCGCGGCGCCCGTACTCGCGGAGTTTCTGGAGGTGGAACTGGCGAAATACGACCTGCCGCCGTCGCGGCTGGCGCTGGTCGGCTTCAGCCAGGGCGCGATGATGGCGTTGAAGATTGCCACCACGGCCGCCGTCGCACCGGCAGCCGTCGTAGCCTATTCGGGGCTGTGGGTGGAGGCGGCGGGAGGCGTGCCGCGCGACCTGCAGCTGCGTACCCGTCCCCCCATTCTGCTGGTTCATGGGACCGAGGACGAAGTGATTCCCGCCCAGGCCCTGTTCGCCTCCGCCCGTGGCCTAGCCGATGCTGGGGTTCCGGTGGAATGGCACCTGAGCCAGGGCCTCGGGCACGGCATCGACGACGGTGGCCTCGCCCATGGCGGGGCCTTCCTCGCCGAATTCCTCGCGCCGCCGAGGCGGTGAGGGCGGTATTTGAGGGCGGGGCCTCCATTCCGGTCAGTAAAGGACGGAGCCGCGCCGTGGTTTGGCCTCGGCTTCACAACAATGACACGGAGCATATAGAGTATCCGCCGCGAACCGGGATCGCCACGCGCGATTCGGGTGCGCAGACGAGGAGGTCGGTCCTTGACCACTGCTTTGTCACCAGGTGCCTGGCCAGCGCTCGTGCTCAACGCGGACTACCGCCCGTTGAGTTATTACCCGCTGTCGGTCTGGAGCTGGCAGGACGCCATCAAGGCAGTCTTTCTCGACCGGGTGAACATCGTCGAATATTACGACAAGGCTGTGCGAAGTCCGGGCTTTGAAATCCGGTTGCCGAGCGTCGTTTCACTCCGCACCTTCGTGAAGCCCACCCGGCAGCCTGCCTTCACCCGCTTCAACGTCTTTCTGCGTGACCGCTTCTCCTGCCAGTATTGTGGCTCGCGCGAGGATCTCACCTTCGACCATGTGATTCCGCGCTCCAAGGGCGGCCAGACGACCTGGGAAAATGTGGTCGCGGCCTGCTCTCCCTGCAATCTGCGCAAGGGCGGCCATATGCCGGTGGATGCCGGAATGTGGCCCGCCCAGACGCCCTTCCAGCCCTCCGTCCACGACCTGCACCAGAACGGCAGGCATTTCCCGCCGAACTATCTGCATCAGAGCTGGATGGACTATCTCTACTGGGATACCGAGCTCGATCCCTGAGCCCTATTAGGCCTTGCGACCGGTGGTCGCGCCGGCGAACCCGACCGCCGCAAGCCCCAGCGCGATCAGCGCATTCCACCCCGCCATCGACAGTCCGAACATGCGCCACGCCGCCTCGTCACAGCGCGGCACCCGCGCACCCTTGAGGGCGGAGAGCACGTTGCTGGTCGCCACCGGCGCGCCGGTGCAGGCGGTCGGTCCGGTCCAGAACTGCCACTCGATCCCGGCGTGATAGATGGCGAGGCCGGCATTCGCCAGCATGGCCACGCCCAGCACGGCCAGCAGCACCCGCGCCGGGCCGGACCGGTCGTTCCGTGCGAGGAAGAAGGCGATCAGCCCCAGCGGGATGGCGGCGTAATAGGCGATGCGCTGTTCGAGGCAGAGGGGGCAGGGCGCGAGGCCCACCACGAGCTGGAAATACCAGGCTGCCGAGAGAGCCAACAGGGAGCCTGCCACCAGCAGCAGGGACGCGGTTTCCTTCGTGCTCGGATACAAGGCAGGCTCCGTTTGCGATTGGCGGCGCAGCCCCGGCGATAGCTTGGCCGGGCCGTCATTGTCCATGCTCGGGGCGTTGATTGACGTGCATGTGACTTGAGATGCCGTAGGGTTCGATGGTGCGACCCTACCTTGGAAGTGTTCTTACTCAGGCCCTGCCGTATGGCGCTGCTGTGCAGCATGGGGTATAAATTTGCTAGTCGTCTTCGGAGGCATTCGCATTGCGTTTCCCTCGGCGGCGCATATTTTGGTTTTAGCTACGAAGATTGCAGCCGAAATGACCGAGATGCCCCGCGCCCGAACCACCTTCAGCACCTCCTTCTCCCAGTGCGGTGAGATGCAGGTTGAACCGGTTCTCCCCGTTGCCCAGCTTCGGGATGTGAATACGACGCGCCGCACCGGCTGCCCCTTCCACGACGTTCGCGAGATGCTGAAGGAGGTTGGCCTGCGGCCCACGCGCCAGCGCCTCGCCCTCGGCTGGCTGCTGTTCGCCAAGGGCGACCGGCATGTGACGGCCGAGATCCTGCACGAGGAAGCCATCAAGGCGCGCTTCCCGGTTTCGCTGGCCACCGTCTACAACACGCTGCACCAGTTCACGGAAGTGAGCCTTCTGCGCGAGGTGGCGGTGGACGGGTCGAAGACCTATTTCGACACCAACGCCTCCGACCACCACCATTTCTTCGTCGAGGGCCAGAACGACCTGGTGGACATTCCGGCTGCCGACGTGGCCGTCAATCTCCTCCCTGAGCCGCCCGAAGGCTACGAGGTGGCCCGCGTGGACGTGGTCGTCCGCCTGCGCCGGAAGGGCTCGAATCGCAGCTGATTCGATCACAAGTTCAGTGTGATAGGCCGGGCATGTCCCGGCCTTTTTTGCGTCCGGACGCAGCCTCAGATGGTGCGCAGGGGCTTCTCCAGAACCGCCAGCACGCGGGGCAGCTCATGGCCGCGCTTGAGGATGAGGCCGGTCTGGGAGACGACGCTGTAGATGCCCTGCTTCCGGGCGAGGCGCGGGTCCTTCTCGATGCGGTAGAGAGGGACGTCCATGGCCCGGCGAAAGATGCTGAACACGGCCTTTTCGCGTTGAAAGTCAATGGCGTAGTCGCGCCATTCCCCCTGCGCGACCATGCGGCCGTAAAGATCGAGGATGCGGTCCAGCTCGCGGCGGTCGAAGGTGACGCGAAGGGGGGCAGGGGACGGCGTGGAAGGCTGGACCGGGGCGGCACCGCGCCGGGGCAGGACTATGGGTTCGATGTCTCCCATCGGGCCTCCTTGTCCTTTGCTGGCGTCGTTTTCCGGCGGGTCTGCCGAAGGTCGGACGCGGGTGGCGACCATGATCCCTCCACCGGCCAACCCTTTCAAGGGCAATCCGTAGCCGGCTGCTACTCAGGGCCGACTGGCATCCCAATACCTATCACGCCAACGTCAATGGAATCACAGTGTCGCCGGAATTCGGCCAATCGCGTGCCGCGGCGGGGCGCGATCTTTCTTCGCGTAGCAGGGCCGGTTCGTGAGGCGCTCCGGTCTATCCCAGCCCCCCAGCCCCCCGGGGTGCATTCGAACCGGCCACTGCTGCGCACCGACTTCAGACCCCCGATGTTGGCCATCCCCTGCGGATGGCCTTTTTTTTGGGCGGCGCGCGGCTGGCGCCCCCGAGCTGAATCGGCACGCGAGTCGGTGACGATTCGGTGGGGTCAGACGGGCGGTTCAGGCGGGTTCTGCGGCTGTTCGGTGGAATGCCGGTTCAGTCGAGCGGGAAGAGGGTCGCACCGACGATCTGTCCGGGGGCGGCCGGGGTGCCGGTCTGCACCATCACCGCGACCGCATCCATGC
>JAEWBL010000363.1 GCA_023391175.1 Pseudomonadota bacterium | reverse complement strand
CTACTATGCCGGCTATCACCTGCCCTCGGGGCTGCTCTCGGTGATCTTCGCGCTCTCCGCCATCACCATCCCCGTGCTCTCCGCACTGTTCCTGCGCGTGCCGCTGCGCCGGCAGATTCTTGGCGGGGCGCTGGCCGGGGTGGTGGGGCTGGCGCTGGTGTTCGGCCCGAGCCTCGTGGAAGGAAAGGGCATCGACGGGGCCGGGGAGGGACTGGCGCTGGGGCTTGCCGGCACCTTCTTCTTCTCGGTCGGCAGCCTCCTCACCGGCATCGCCGGGCGGCGGCAATATCCCATTGCCTCGCTGACCACCTGGGGCTTCTTCTACGGCATGGTTGTGCTGCTGGGGATCGCCCTCGTCCACGGCGTGCCGTTCAGGTTCGACTGGAGTCCCGTCTATGTGGGCTCCCTCGCCTGCCTCATCATCGTCCAGACGCTGGCGGGCTTTGCCGTCTACAACATGCTGGTGCGGCGGATCGGGGCCAACCGCGCCGGCTACGGCACGGTGGTGTTCCCGCTGGTGGCGCTCGCCATCTCGACCGTGTTCGAGGGCTACCACTGGACGCTGGTCTCCGCCGGCGGCATCGCGCTCGTGCTCGCCGGCGTGTTGCTGGTGCTGCGGCCGAACCCGGTGCCGCCCGTGGTGTGAGTGCCTCAGCCCTTCACGACAATTGGCATGCGGGTGGCAGGCGGCGTGTTGCGCGAGCGCTGGGTGCGCACGATGCCGTCGATGATGGTCATGCACACGCCCGGCAGGTCGCCGAGGCGCACGCTGTCCAGGAGCGTGACGCCAGGTGAATGCTGCGCCTTGTCCATCAGCACGAAATCCGCCGCGCGCCCCACCTCGATCAAGCCGGAATCGAGCGCCCGCATGCGCGCCGTGTTGCCGGTGGCGAGGCAGAAGGCCTCTTCCGCCGGCAGTTCGCCGAGGGAGGACAGCATGGACACCATGCGCAGGATGCCGAGCGGCTGGACGCCGGAGCCCGCCGGCCCGTCCGTGCCGAGGATGACGCGCTGCAGCTCGCCCAGCTCGCGCGCGAGGCGCAGCGTGTAGAGCGCCGAGCGCTCGTTGCCGTTGTGCACGATCTCCAGCCCGCGCTTGCAGCCCTCGCAGATGCAGCGGATCTGGTTGTCCGGCAGCGCGGTGTGGCCGCCATTGATGTGACCCACAACGTCCGTGTCCGCTTCCAGCACCACATCCTTGTCGATGAGGCCCGAGCCGGGGATGGAGGGGCCGCCGGTGTGAATGGTGGACTGGATGCCGTACTTGCGTGCCCACCCCACCATCTTGCGGGCGGTGGGGCCATCCTTCACACCGCCGAGGCCGACCTCGCCGAGCAGCTTCACGCCGGCCGCGGCCAGTTCCTTGAAATCGTCCTCGGTCATCTCGTTCTCGATGACCGGGGCGCCCGCATGCACCTTCACACCGGAGGGGCGGAATGCCGAGAAGGCGCGCTGGGCGGTGATGGCGAGGGCCTTCACCCCCACCACGTCGCGAGCGCGGCCGGGATAATGCACCTCGCCGGCCGAGATCATGGTGGTGACGCCGCCGTGCAGGGAGGAATCGATCCAGTTGATCTGGCTCTGGCGGGGCGTCCAGTCGCCCGCCACGGGGTGGACATGGCTGTCGATGAGGCCAGGGGTGAGGGTGGTGCCGTTGGCGTCGATGAGCGTGGTCGCGCCCTCGGTGTCCACGTCCTTCTCTCGGCCGATGGCGGTGATGCGTCCGTCCTCGGCCACCACGGTGTCGGCGTCGAGAATGGGCTTCGACAGGTCGCCGCTGAGGAGGAGGCCGATGTTGCGGATCACCAGCTTGGTGGGGCCGGCGGGACCGGTTGGCGCGTCGTGGGCCATGCTCTCGTCTCCGGAGGGGGCGCGGCGACGCGCGCCTTTCTGTTTGTAGGCATATGAAGTTTACGCCCGCGCCGGGCCGCTGAAAACCGGGCGCGGGGTGGATTTCACCGTTCTGCGAACGCCTTTTCGATCACGAAATGCCCCGGCTCGCTGCCCGAGCCCTCGGCGAAGCCGCGCGATTCCAGCAGCGTCTTCAAATCCACCATCATGGCCGGCGAGCCGCAGATCATCACCCGGTCGGTCGCGGCATCGAGAGGCGGCAGCCCCACGTCGGCGCAGAGCTTGCCGCTGTCCAGCAGGGTGGAGATGCGCCCCGTGTTGCGGAAGGGCTCGCGTGTCACGGTGGGGTAATACAGCAGCTTGGCCGCGATCTCCTCGCCGAGGAATTCGTGGGCGGGGAGTTCCTGCGTGATGAGCTCCTCGTAGGCGAGGTCCGCCACGTGCCGGCAGCCGTGGACGAGCACCACCTTCTCGAACCGCTCATAGGTTTCCGGATCACGGATCACCGAGAGGAAAGGCGCAAGGCCCGTGCCCGTGCCGAGCAGGTAGAGGGTCTTGCCCGGCAGAAGATTGTCCATCACCAGCGTGCCGGTGGCCTTGCGGCCCACCGTTATGGCATCGCCCACCTTGATGTGCTGGAGCCGGGAGGTGAGGGGCCCGTTCGGCACCTTGATGGAGAAGAATTCCAGCGTCTCCGCCCAGCTCGGGCTC
>JAEWBL010000491.1 GCA_023391175.1 Pseudomonadota bacterium | reverse complement strand
TCACGGCGGCGGTCGTGGGCGTGATCCTGAACCTCGCCTTGTGGTTCGCCATCCATGTCGTCTTCCGGCAGGTCGTGAGCGTGGACTGGCACGGCATCGGGCCGGATCTGCCCGTGCTCTCCTCGATCGACTGGCGGGCGGCCGCGCTCTCCGCGATGGCCATGCTCGCCATGTTCCGGCTGAGGCTCGGGATGCTTCCGACGCTCGCCGCATGCGGGTTGGCGGGGGTGGTGCTTGCAGCGCTGGGCTAGGTGAGCCGGCCGTCGGTACCGGCGGCGCAGCCATTTTGGCCAAAGAGGCTCTGACGCGCAGATCCTAAACAGGGCAGGGGAGGCGGCCTGAGCGCCGCCGTCCCGCTTCTTCCCGCGTGGTCCCGGCAAATCCCGATTGTGTCCACCGTGGACCACCACGAGCTAACGCACGTGCTGGGACAAATGCTGGGGCACGGTTTCCGATCTCATGAAATATATGTTTATTTTCATATATTTAGATATTAAAAATGGCGGAAGGGGTGGGATTCGAACCCACGGTGGGCTTGCACCCACGGCGGTTTTCAAGACCGCTGCCTTAAACCACTCGGCCACCCTTCCGGGCCCCGCCTCGGGGGCGGGGCTGTATGAGGACCCCATCTAGAGCAGGTGCGCGGGCGCGTCGAGGGGGCTGGCGCGGAAGGTAGGGCATGAGATCGGGAGCGCACCGATGGGGGTGTGTCGACGAGTGATAATGGTATTCAGCTGGGCGGCAATATTGCCGTTTGTTAACCATGGCCGCAGCTACGCCCCATTTTTGCCGTCATTGGACCCCCTGTTGGCGGAATCTGCCGGGGTCCATGCCGATCACGGCGTGTGCGTTCTGTCTCTGCCGGCGGCAGCAAAAGCGGGGAACCGGGCACGGATGATGACGGGATCGGCGAGGACGCAGCGGAACAGGATCGGTCACCTCGTGCGCGCCGTGACCGGCGCCGGGGCAGCGCCATCCATCCGGGGCGTGCGGACCGTGGCGGTTCTCTCCTCCCTGATCGCGATCGCCGGGTGCGGCTCGGTCGAATCCCTCGGCAGCAAGATCGATCCCATCTGGGGCGTCTCCACCAGCCCGCGCGTGGTCGCGGAGGGCGATCCGGTGCCCCGTGGCGGCGGCAGCTACAAGGTGGGCAAGCCCTACACCATCGGCGGACGCACCTACGTGCCGGCCGAGAACCCCAATTACATGGCCGAGGGCACGGCCTCCTGGTACGGCAAGGATTTCCACGGCCGCAAGACCGCCAATGGCGAGATCTTCGACATGGGCTCCATCTCCGCCGCCCACAAGACGCTGCCCATGCCGTCCTATGTACGCGTCACGAACCTGTCCAACGACCGCTCCATCGTGGTGCGGATCAACAATCGCGGGCCCTACGTGGGCGACCGCCTGATCGACGTCTCCTACAAGACCGCCGAGCTGCTCGGCTTCGCCCAGAAGGGCATGACCAAGGTGCGCGTCCAGTATCTCGGGCGGGCGCCGCTGGACGATGACGACGACATCAAGCTCGCCTCCACCCTGCGCACGGACGGCACCCCGGCCGACCTGATCGAAGGCTCGCCGGTGCGCGTCGCCTCGGCCAAGCCCTTCGTGCCGGAAGGTCCGCCCATGCGGCGCGTCGCCGCCTCCGCCCCGCCGTCGGACGAGGCGCCGGTGCCGCCGCCGCGGCCGTATGATCTCGGCCAGACGGGCGGTTCGGGCCAGGTGGTGGCCAGCGCCGGCTGGTCGCAGGGCGCCGCGCCCGTCTCCGGCCTCGGCTTCGCCGGGGTTCCGGGAGAACGCTGAGACCCGGAACGCTGAGCCGGCCTGGCTCACGTCCCTGCCGAAGATATCCCCCCATCCTGAATTCCGCGGGGCTTTACCCGGAGCCGGCGCTTCGCGATGATCCGGCCGAAGGGGAAGCCGTGACCTTGGCCGCGCTACGGTGGGGAACGGCACTTCCCGCGTGCCGTATCCGGTGGAGCCAGATGTCCGTGTCCTCCCGCTTCGCCTCCCGTCTTGCCCGCGCCCTCGCCCTTCCTGCCCTCGCGCTGGCGCTGGCGGGCGCGCTGACCGCGCCTGGGCCTGCCGCCGCCCAGCAGGCGCAGGGCTTCCAGACGTCGGTGCCCGCCGCGGTTCTGATCGATTTCGAGACCGGCACGATTCTCTACGAGAAGGACGCCGACAAGCGCTTCGCCCCGGGCACGCTCACGAAGGTGATGACCGCGGATGTGGTCTTCTCCCAGCTCAAGGCCGGCAAGATCGCCCTTGATACGCCCTTCGTGGTGAGCGTGAACGCGTGGAAGCGCGGCGGTGGCCCCTCGGGCGGGGCGGCCATGTTCGCCGAGGTGAACAAGCCGGCGCCGGTGGGCGAACTGCTTGCCGGCGCGCTGGTGGTCTCCGGCAACGACGCGGCCATCGCCTTGGCCGAGGGCGTCGCCAACACCGAGAGCGAGTTTTCCCAGATGATGAATGCCGAGGCCAAGGCCATCGGCATGGCGAATTCCGATTTCCGCAACGCCACCGGCTTCGCCGATCCCGGCCAGGTCTCCACGGCCCGCGACCTCGGCCTGCTCGCCGCCCACATCATCCGCACCTATCCCACCTATTACCCGGTGTTCGCGCGTCCGAACATCGAGTGGAGCCGCATCAAGCAGCGCAATCGCAACGTGCTGCTGGACGCCGGCATCGGCGCGGACGGCCTCCAGGTGGGCTGGGTGAAGGATGTGGGCTACCACGCCCTCGGCTCGGCGGTGCAGAACGGCCAGCGCCTCATCGTCGCCACCCTCGGCGCCAAGAGCGAGAAGGAGCGTCTGGAAGAGACGCGCAAGTTGCTGGAATGGGGCTTCCAGTCGTTCCGGCAGCGGCAGATCTTCACGGCGGACCAGGAGATCGGCCGCGCCCAGGTGTTCGGCGGCACGCAGGGCTCGGTGGGGCTCGTTGCGAAGGGGGCGGTCTCCATCCTCACCCCGCGCTCGGGCAACGAGCGCGTCACCGCCAAGGTGGTCTATACCGGCCCGCTGCGTGCCCCGGTCGCCAAGGGCACGGAGGTGGGCCGCATGCAGGTCACGCGCGGGCAGGTGAAGGCGCTCGACGTGCCCCTCTACACGGCCGAGGACGTGCCCGTGGGCTCGCTGACCGACCGAGCCCTCGACGGCGGCATGACGCTGCTCGGCGATGGCGTGCGCGATCTCTTCAAGAAGGTGCTCGCGAAGGTCGGCAAATGAGCGGTCGTTTCATCACCCTCGAAGGCGGGGAGGGCACCGGCAAGTCCACCCAGGCACGGCGTCTGGCGGAGCATCTGCGCGCCCTCGGCCGCGAGGTGGTGGAAACCCGCGAGCCCGGCGGCACGCCCGGCGCCGAGGCGCTGCGCCATGTCATCCTCTCCGGCGCTGCCGAGCCCCTCGGGCCTGCGGCGGAGGCGCTGCTTTTCGCCGCCGCGCGGGCGGACCATGTGGCCGGCCTGATCGCCCCGGCGCTGGCGGCGGGCAAGATCGTGGTGTGCGACCGCTTCATCGATTCCACCCGCGTCTATCAGGGCGCGGTCGGCGCCGTGGACCCGAGCCTGCTCGATTCGCTTGAAAGCCTTTCCGTAGGCGCGGTGCGGCCGGACCTCACCTTGGTGCTGGACGTGCCGCCCGAGATCGGCCTCGCCCGTGCCGCCCGGCGCGCGGCGGGCGCGGCGGCCGACAGGTTCGAGAAGGAAGGCGGCGATTATCACGCCGCCGTCCGCGCCGCCTTTCTCGCGCGGGCGCAGGCCGAGCCGGCGCGCTGCGTCCTCATCGATGCCTCGGCCGATGCGGATGCCGTCGCGGCCGCCATCGCCCACGTGGTGGCGGCCCGTCTCGGGCTGGCTGTCGACGAGATCGCGGGCGCGGGCGCATGAGCACGGAGATCGCCGGCGACGTGCTGCCGGGCGCGCCGCATCCGCGTGAGCAGGACCGACTGTTCGGCCATGCGGCGGTGGAGGCGGACCTGCTGGGCGATTTCCGCGCCGGGCGCCTGCCCCATGCCCTGCTCATCGGCGGGCCGGAGGGCATCGGCAAGGCGACGCTGGCCTATCGCCTCGCTCGCGTGGTGCTGGCGGGAGGGCCGGAGCCGGGCGCCCATGACCTGAGCCTGCCGCCGAGCCATCCGGTATTCCGGCAGGTGGCGTCGCTCAGCCATCCCGACATGCTGGTGCTGCGCCGCGCGCCGGAGGCGGGCGAGGAGAAGATCCCCACCATCATCCCGGCCGAAATGGTGCGCCGGGTGCGCAGCTTTTTCGGCGCCACGGCGGCGGCCGGCGGGTGGCGGGTGTGCATCGTCGATGCGGTGGACGAACTGAACGCCTTCGGCGCCAACGCCTTGCTGAAGACGCTGGAGGAGCCGCCGCCGCGCGCGCTGTTCCTGCTCATCACCCATGCCCCGGGCAAGGTGCTGGCCACCATTCGCTCGCGCTCCCGGCTGCTGCGCCTCAGGGCGCTGGCGGAAGGCGATGTGCTGGCGGCGCTGGACCATCTCTCCACCGAGATCGGCGACCTCAACGCCGCCGAACTTCCGGCGGCCGCGCAGGCCTCCGGCGGCAGCGTGCGCCGCGCCCTGACGCTGGCGCGGGGGGAGGGGATGGAGGTGCGCCTCGCCACCCTCAAGGCCCTGGGTCAGTTGCCGCGACCCCGGCCGGAGGACCTGCACGCGCTGGGCACGCGGCTTCAGGGCGACCGCGCGGACGGGCTCGATCTTTTCTTCGAGGCGGTGAGCGACTACGTGGCCGCGCAGGCCACGCACGCGGACGTGCCCCGCCATCGCCTTGTCCGCCTCGGCGAGGTATGGGAGAAGGTGCGGCGCAGCGCGACCGAGGCTGATGTCTTCAATCTCGATCGCAAGGCGCTGGTGTTCCGCATCTTTGCCGATCTGGCCGAGGCCATGCGCTGAAGCTGCCGCAAGCTGAAGCCGCAGTCCCGGGGGTCGGGGAAATCGTCCGAGCCTTCCGATGTCCGTCAAGCCGCCGTTCTACATCACCACCGCCATCTCCTACCCCAATGGCGTGCCCCACATGGGCCATGCCTATGAGGCGATCGCGACCGACTGCATGGCGCGCTTCAAGCGGCTCGATGGCTATGACGTGCGCTTCCTCACCGGCACGGACGAGCACGGCATCAAGATGCTGCAGACCGCCCAGCGCGCGGGCCTGACCACCCGCGAACTGCTTGAGCGCAATGTCCCCCGCTTCCAGGCGATGGTGGAGACCTTCAACCTCTCCAACGATGACTTCATCCGCACCACCGAGGAGCGGCACCGGGTTTCCACGCAGGCCATCTGGGAAAAGATGGCGGCGAACGGGGATATCTACAAATCCACCTATGCCGGTTGGTATTCGATCCGCGATGAAGCCTATTACGCGGAAGACGAGACAACACTGAACGACGCTGGTGTGCGGCTCGGCCCACAGGGTACGCCTGTGGAATGGGTGGAGGAGGAAAGCTATTTCTTCCGGCTCTCGGCCTATCAGGACCGACTGCTCGCTTACTATGCCGAAAACCCGGGGTTTATAGCGCCTGACACCCGCCGAAACGAGGTTGTCAGCTTCGTGTCGGGTGGCCTCCAGGACCTCTCCATCTCGCGCACCACCTTCGACTGGGGCATCCCCGTTCCGGGTGATCCCAAGCATATCATGTATGTGTGGGTGGATGCGCTGACCAATTATATCACCGCGCTCGGGTATCCGGACGTGGATGGCGATTTCGCCAAGTACTGGCCGGCGGACGTTCATGTCATTGGGAAGGACATCATCCGCTTCCATGCGGTGTACTGGCCGGCGTTTCTCTGGTCCGCGGGGCTTGAGGCGCCGAAGCGCGTGTTTGGCCACGGCTTTCTCTTCAATCGTGGGGAGAAGATGTCGAAGTCGGTCGGCAACGTCATCGACCCGTTCGATCTCGCTGCGACTTATGGTGTTGATGCCATTAGATATTTCTTCCTGCGGGAGGTCGCGTTCGGCCAGGATGGCTCCTACAGCCACGAAGCCATCGTCAACCGCATGAATGCCGATCTCGCCAACGACCTGGGCAACCTCGCCCAGCGCTCGCTGTCGATGATCTCGAAGAATCTCAATGGGTTGGTGCCCACCCCCGGCCCCCTCTCGCCGGAGGACGAGGCCATGCTCGCCCTCGCCGACGGCATGCTGGCGAAGAGCCGCGAGGCCATGGACGCGCAGGCTATCCATTTGTATCTCAACGCCGTTTGGGCCGTGGTCGCGGAAGCGAACCGCTATTTCGCCGCCCAGGCCCCCTGGGCCTTGCGCAAGACCGATCCCGCCCGCATGGAGACCGTGCTCTGGGTCACCGCCGAAGTGATCCGGCAGGTCGGCATCCTGGTCCAGCCGGTGATGCCGGAGAGCGCGGCCAAGTTGTTGGATCTGGTAGCGATTCCGGCCGACGAGCGGGGCTTCGACCGGCTCGATCCGGCCTTTCGCCTGCCCGCCGGCCGCGAGCTTCCGACCCCCGTCGGCGTGTTCCCGCGCTATGTGGAGCCGGAAGCCACGACCTGAGGGACGGGTGTGCGCGGACCGGAAATATCTTAACCTTGCTAGGGTTTTGTAGTTTACAGCACGCGGGGCTGGGGGAACTGGAGCGGTGGGAATGACGGGCGTGAGATGGGTTTCGGCGGCCGCGGTGGCGCTGGCACTGGCCGGCTGCTCAAGCAGCTACGACCGCGCTCCGGCGCCGGCTCCCAACTATGATCCCATCCCCCCGGCCATGCCCACCGAGATGCCCCCGCCGGCGCCGGAAGGCCCGGCCGTTCCGCGCATCGAGGTGAAGCTCGCCGGTGCCGACGCCACCCTCGTGCGCGCCCGCATCGCGACGTCGCGCCGCGCCCGCCAGTACAACATCACGGTCGACCAGCCGGCCCAACTCATTGCCGAAAAACGTCTTCCGCCCGATGAGGCGATGAAGCGCACCAACGGACAGAGCCAGGATGCCGCCTTCCGGCTCGACTACATCTTCAACACCTCGGGCGGCAACGTCACGGTGTCGCTGGAAGCCTCCATCGTCACCAATCCGGGCCGCCCCGGCGAGCGCGTGCAGCCCATCACCATGCCCGCCTCCGACGCGGATGCGCTCAAGGAAGAGATCAGCGCGGCCCAGTAGCCGCGCTCTTCAACGCTGGCGCGGGGTTCCGGCCAATCGTTCGACCAGGATGACAGTGGCGAGTGCGGCGACCGTCTTCACCACGGCGCCGGGGATGAAGGGCACGAAGCCCTTCTCCAGCGCCAGCATGGGGCTGACCTTGGTGGCGAGCCAGCCAGCGCCCATCACCATCAGCACCAGATGGCCCAAAGCAAGGACCCCGAACAGCGGCAACGGCCGCAGCCGCGCCCAGGTCTCCTGAAGCCATCCCACCAACAGCGCCGTCACCAGAAAACCGACGATGAAGCCGCCGGAGGTGCCGGTGAGCATGGCAAGTCCGCTCCGCCCGCCCGAGAACACCGGCAGGCCCATCAGTCCGGCGAGGAGATAGATCGCCACGGTGAGTCCGCCGAATTGCCAGCCCATGAGCGCTGCCAGCGTAATCAGCACATAGCTTTGCAGGGTGATCGGCACCGGCTGGATGGGAATGGACAGCTGGGCGCTCCAGGCCAGAAGCGCCACACCCACCACGAGGCCCGCGATCGCCCAGACGTTCGACGCATCCGCGAGGCGGGCGAGGGCGGGGCGGAACGGAGGTTGGGTCTTGAGCATGGCGGTCCTGACGATCGAGCGGGCGGGCCGGGCCCGTGTCGGTCCCGGCGATACCTTCGCCGGTTGAGCGCGGCAAGTCCCGGCCGTGCGTGGGACGCATGGCCGCCGCCTCGACGGGGGCGGCCGATGCGCTTATGTGAAGCGCGGACCGCCCGTAGGATCATCATGCTCGTCGACAGCCATTGCCACCTCGACTTCCCTGATTTCGCCGCCGAGCTGCCGGACGTGGTGGCCCGCGCCGAGGCGGCCGGCGTCTCCCATCTGGTCACCATTTCCACGCGGGTCCGCCGCTTCAACGAGATCCTCGCCATCGCCGAGCGGTTCGACAGCGTGAGCTGCTCGGTCGGCACTCACCCCCACCAGGCGGGCGAGGAAACCGACGTCACCGTGAAGGATCTGGTGGACCTCTCCCGCCATCCCAAGGTGGTCGCCATCGGCGAGGTGGGGCTGGACTATCATTACGATCTCGGCCCGCGCGACGCGCAGGAGCCCGGCTTCCGCACCCATATCGCGGCTTCGCGCGAGCCCGGCCTGCCGCTGGTGATCCACGCCCGCGAGGCGGACGAGGACGTTGCCGCGATCCTTGAGGAAGAGACCGCCAAAGGGGCCTTTCCCTTCCTGCTCCACTGCTTCACCGCCGGACCGGACCTTGCCCGCCGCGCGCTGGCGCTGGGCGGCTACATCTCTTTCTCCGGCGTCGTGACCTTCAAGAAGAGCGAAGATCTGCGCGCCATCGCCCGCGACGTGCCGGCCGACCGCATCCTGGTGGAGACCGATTCTCCCTTCCTCGCGCCGACGCCCCATCGGGGCAAGCGCAACGAGCCCTCCTTCGTGCGCGAGACGGCGAAGGTGCTGGCCGAGGCGCGGGGCGAGCCCTTCGAGACCTTCGCCGCCGCAACCACGCGGAATTTCTACACCTTGTTTTCCAAGGCACGGCGCTGAGTCACCCGGCGCTGGAACGAGGGAGGAGACGTGGTGAACCACGATCGCTACGACGACGCCTATATCCGCTCCCTCCTCTCCGAGGTGAAGACGATCGCCATCGTCGGCGCCAGCGCCAATGCGGCGCGACCGTCCTATTTCGTGATGAAGTATCTCTCCGAGCGCGGCTATCGCGTCTTTCCGGTCAATCCGGGGCAGGCGGGCAAGACCGTGGTGGGGCTCACCTTCGTCGCGTCGCTGAAGGACGTTCCGGAGCCCATCGACATGGTGGATGTGTTCCGCGCGCCCGAGCATGTGCCCGCGGTTCTGGATGAGGTTCTTGCCCTTGATCCCCTGCCCAAGGTGCTATGGACCCAGCTCGGCGTGCGCAACGACGAAGCCGCGGTGCGGGCCGAGGCCGCGGGGCTGAAGGTGGTGATGAACCGCTGTCCGAAGATCGAATATGGCCGGCTGTCCGGCGAGATCGGCTGGACGGGCGTCAACTCCCGCACCATCTCGGCTCGCCGCCCGCAACGGTTGGGGAGCGGGGTGCAGCGGCTTTCCATCGCACCGCGTGGACCGAAGTCAAGCTAATCGGTAGAAGTACGGAATTATCTATCGAGCCCCGCCGGCATAGAAGGTTGGCATCTGACGGAGAAAGCGCCCATGTCCGACGACACGACCCCTGCGGCCCATCACGAACCGGGCTTTTCCACTCTCGCCATTCACGCTGGCGCACAGCCTGACCCGACCACGGGCGCGCGGGCGACGCCGATCTACCAGACCACCTCGTTCGTCTTCGATGACGTGGATCACGCGGCCTCCCTGTTCGGCCTGCAGGCGTTCGGCAACATCTATACGCGCATCACCAACCCCACCAATGCGGTGCTGGAAGAGCGTGTTGCGGCGCTGGAGGGCGGCACGGCCGCGCTGGCCGTCGCCTCCGGCCATGCGGCCCAGCATCTCGTGTTCCACACGCTGCTGACGCCCGGCGACGAGTTCATCGCCTCGCGGAAGCTCTATGGCGGCTCCATCAACCAGTTCTCCCACGCCTTCAAGAGCTTCGGCTGGAACGTGGTGTGGGCGGATCCGGACGATGTGTCTTCGTTCGAGCGGGCGGTGACGCCGAAGACCAAGGCAATCTTCATCGAATCCATCGCCAATCCGGGCGGCGTGGTGACCGATGTCGCGGCCATCTCCGCCATCGCCAAGAAGGCGGGCGTGCCGCTCATCGTCGACAATACGCTGGCGACGCCCTACCTCTGGCAGCCCATCAAGGACGGTGCCGACATCGTCGTGCACTCGGCGACCAAGTTCCTGGGCGGCCACGGCAATTCCATCGGTGGCGTGATCGTGGATGCGGGGACGTTCGACTGGTCGGCGTCGGGCCGCTACCCCTTCCTGACCGACCCGCGGCCGGAATATTCCGGCATGGTGCTGCATGAGACGTTCGGCAATTTCGCCTTCGCCATCGCCGCCCGCGTGCTGGGGCTGCGCGACCTCGGGCCGGCTCTCTCGCCGTTCAATGCCTTCCTGATCCTCACCGGCATCGAGACGCTGGCGCTTCGCATCCAGCGGCACAGCGAGAATGCGCTGAAGGTGGCGGAGTGGCTCGCCGCGCACCCCAAGGTGTCGTGGGTGAGCTATCCCGGCCTTGCGACCGACAAGTACCATGCGCTGGCGCAGAAATATCTGCCCAAGGGCGCCGGAGCGGTGTTCACCTTCGGCCTCAAGGGCGGTTACGAGGCGGGCGTGAAGCTCGTCTCCAACGTTGAGCTGTTCTCGCACCTCGCCAATATCGGCGACACGCGCTCCCTCGTGATCCATCCGGCCTCGACCACCCACCGTCAGCTCACCGACGAGCAGCGCGCGCAAGCGGGTGCGGGCTCCGAGGTCGTGCGCCTCTCGATCGGGCTCGAGGATCCGGCCGACCTGATCGACGATCTCAACCAGGCGCTCGCCGCGGCCTGAGCCACCA
>JAEWBL010000488.1 GCA_023391175.1 Pseudomonadota bacterium | reverse complement strand
CCTGGTGGCTGGCCCATGGATCGGCCACCCTCTTCGGATCCGAGGCGCCGCTCGCGGTGCGCGCGCCGTTCCTGCTGCTCTCCCTCGTCTCGACGGCGCTGATGTACCTGCTCACCGCCGGCCTCTTCGGCCGCTGGGCCGGGATATGGGCGGCGCTGATGATGGCCTGCGCACCCGTGCTCGGCCTCACCAGCGCCACCTGGGTGCTGCCGGACGGGCCGCTCATCACCTTCCTGCTCGCCGGAACGCTGGTGATCGCCCACGTCCTGTTCGACGAGCGGGCCCACCCGGCCATGTGGCTCCTGGCCGGTGCCTTCGGCGGGCTGGCGCTGCTGTCGAAATATCACGGCGTCTTCCTGTTCGCCGGCACCTTTCTGTTCCTGCTCCTCAGCCCGCGACACCGGCGATGGCTGGCCACCCCGTGGCCCTATGCGGGCGGCGTGATTGCCCTTGTCGTGTTCTCGCCGGTCATCATCTGGAACGTGCGGAACGGCTTCGCCTCGCTTGCCTTCCAGAGCGAGCGGGCGGCGGCGGCGGGGTTCCACCCGCTGATGGCGGTGATGGTGGTGGCCGGCATCGCCCTGTTCCTCACCCCCTGGATCTGGGTGGGTCTCGTCGCGGCGGCGGGGCGGGCGCTGAGGATGAGGCCTGTCAATCCTCGTGCGCTGCTGCTGATCTGCCTCGCAGCCGGCCCGGTGCTGGTGTTCCCGGCCATCGCGGCGTGGTCGGGGGCCAAGCCCTTCTTCCACTGGGCGGCGCCGGGCTACCTGATGCTCTTCCCCCTGCTCGGCCGGGCCACGGCGCGGCGATGGGCCGCCGACGCCTGGATTCGCGGCTGGACGGTCTGGTCCGTGGGCTTCACGGCGGCGGGCGTCGCCGTGATCGCAACGGTCTCCATGGTGCCCTCCCTCGGCACGGCGGCCTCCGACACGGGCGGCGATCCCCTGCGCGAACTCGCCACCTGGAGCGACATCGACACCGCCGTCCGGCGCCACGAGCTGACCCCCGGCCGCTATGCCTTCGTGTCGGTGCCCGTGTGGCACATGGGCGGGAAGGTGGGCTATGCCCTCGGCCCGACCTGGCCAGTGGCGTGCATGGGCGACGATTGCCGCGGCTTCCTCATGAGCGACATCCAGCACGGCAAGAAGGGCGTCGATGCAGTGCTCGTGCTCGATGCCGGATCACCGGCGCAGATGAAGGACATGAGCCGGCGCTTCCAGAGCATCGAACCCCTCGAGACGGTGAATATCCGCCACGCCGGGACAGCAGTCGCACGGGTGGTGCTGGCGCTCGGGCACGGCTATCTCGGCGATCCGCCGGCGCGATAGGCCCCCGAGGGGGCTACCTTTGGCCACCCCGCTCCCTCCTGTTCAAAAGCCCGCGCCGTGATAGCTTGACCTTGAGCGTCGCGGGAAGGGCGAGAGGCGACATGGCCGGAACTTTCGACTGGCTCGACAAGGGGATAGCTGAGGCGCTCGACGCCGTCCCCGTGCCGGTGTTCGTGAAGGACCAGGACAGCCGGTTCATTCTCATCAACCAGCGCTGCGAAGAGCAGCTGGGCGTCCCTCGCGTCGAAATGATCGGCCGTACCGGAGAGGGCCTCTTCCCGCCCGGGCAGGTGACGCGCCTCATCGAGAACGATCGCCGCGCGATGGAGGGCTTCGCCCTCTCCAGCGAAGAGGTGGTGCGCAACCTCGCCACCGATCAGGATCGTACCCTGCGCACGATACGCCGGCCGATCCACGATCCGCTTGGCGGGACGCGATCGCTCGTCGGGGTGTCCATCGACATCACCGAGGCCAAGCGGACCGAACTCTCCCTGCGCGATAGCGAAGAAAAGCTGCGCGGCCTGTTCGAACTTTCGCCGCTCGGCATCGTCCTCAATGGAATGGATGGCAAATTCCTCGAATTCAATCCCGCCTTCGCGGCCATCTGCGGGCACAGCGCCGAGGAATTATGCCACCTCGATTACTGGAAGCTCACCCCGGAAACATACGCCAACGAGGAACAGACCCAGCTTCAGGCCCTGCTCGCGCGCGGCCACTACGGTCCGTACGAGAAGGAATATATCCGCAAGGATGGCAGCCTCGTTCCGCTCCGCCTCACCGGCGTGCTGCTTCACGCCGGCGACGGCACGGCCTACATCTGGTCCATCGTCGAGGACATCACCGCGCAGAAGAAGGCGCAGGAAGCGGTCTGGTTCCACGCCAATTTCGACGACATCACAGCGCTGCCCAACCGGCGCCTGGTCTACCAGCGGCTTGACGAGGAGATCGCCCGGGCACGCGAGAGCGGCCGGCGCATGGCGCTGCTGTTCGTCGACTTCGACCGCTTCAAGGAGATCAACGACGCCTTCGGCCACGACAAGGGCGACTTGCTGCTGAAGGAGGCCGCCCGCCGCCTTTCCGCCGGCCTGCACCCCACCGACACTGTGGGCCGTCTCAACGGCGACGAGTTCATGATCGTTGTGGGCGCGCAGGAGGAGACGCAGCGGCTGGACGAAGTGGCGGAGGCCCTCAGGCAGGCACTGGGTGCGCCCTACCGGCTGGGTCCCGATCTCGCCTATTCTTCGGTGAGCATCGGCATCGCCGTCTTCCCGCAGGATGGCGAGAATGCCGACACGCTGGTGCGCCACGCCGACCAGGCCATGTACGAGGCCAAGGCGCTGGGCCGCAACCGCATCTGCTTCTTCCACCGGGCCCTGCAGGAAGAAGCCACGCGGCGCAGCCGCATCGCCAACGAATTGCGCGGCGCCATCGCTGGCGGGCAGTTCCGCCTGTTTTACCAGCCCATCCTCGACCTTGCGACGGGCGAGGTGGTGAAGGCAGAGGCGCTGCTGCGCTGGCAGCATCCCGAACTGGGACTGGTCGGCCCCGCCGACTTCATTCCCGTGGCCGAGCAGACGGGGGAGATCCTCGCCATCGGCCAATGGGTCTTCGAGGAGGTCCTGCGCCAGCTCGCCACCTGGGATGCGGCCGGAATGCCCCCCGTGCGCGTCGGCATCAACCGCTCGCCGGTGGAGTTCCGCCAGTCCGGCGACGTGCTCGCATCCTGGCCCGCCCGGCTGGCGGAGCACGGTCTCTGCGGTCAGCGGCTGGTGGTGGAGATCACCGAGGGACTGCTGGTGGAACTGGGCGACACGGTGCGCGATCAGTTCGAGCGCCTGCAGCGGATGGGGATCGCCCTCTCCCTCGACGACTTCGGCACGGGCTATTCCTCCCTCGCCTACCTGAGAAAGTTCGACGTGGACTTCCTCAAGATCGACCGCGCCTTCGTGCAGGGCGTTGCGCCCGGAGCGGACGATCTCGCCTTGTGCGAGGCGATCATCGTGATGGCGCAGAAACTCGGCATCGAAGTGGTCGCCGAGGGCATCGAGACCGAGGACCAGCGGGCCCTTCTGGCGGCTGCCGGCTGCCGGCTCGGCCAGGGCTTCCTCTTTTCCCGCCCCCTGCCCGCAGAAGCCTTCGCAGCCTTTGTCCGCGGGGCAGCGCGGCACGCCTGACGCGCGAGAGGATGCGGAGAGGGATTGGGGAGCGGCGGAGATCGCCGGACGCCATTGCAGCCGCGACCGACCTTGGCCACCGACGTCGACCGTTGGCGCGCCATTCGGCTCATTCCCATGG
>JAEWBL010000422.1 GCA_023391175.1 Pseudomonadota bacterium | reverse complement strand
CCATGGGTCCTCCGGTCGAGCCGGAGGACGACGGCGCTGCACCCTGTTCCGAGGGGGCCGGCCGCGCCATCCCGGTGCTGGGGCAAATGGGGCTATACCCCTCACCCCAGCCCTCTCCCGCAAGGGGAGAGGGGGCCGGCCGGTTCCAACGCGAGCACCTCGCCCGCTCACCCCCGCCCGAGCGCCTTCGCGATATCCGCCTGAAGCTGCGGCAGCAGCTCGGCCTCGAAAAAGGGGTTCTTCTTCAGCCAGCCGGTGTTGCGCCACGAGGGATGGGGCAGGGTATAGACCGCCACCGGATGGGCGAGCTTTTCCCCCGCCGCACGAACCGCCCGCCAATTGGCCACCGTCTCGGTCAGGCTCGGCTTCAGGTGCGCCGCGAGGCCGAGGCGGGCGAGGTGATAGGCCTGCGCCGGCCGCCCCACGGCGAGGATCAGCCGGAACGGCGGCAAAGTGGCGAACAGCGTGTCGTGCCAGGTGGCGACGCATTCCCGCCGCGGCGGCAGGTCGCCCCCCGTCGCATCCTGTCCCGGAAAGCAGAAGCCCATGGGGGCGATGGCGATGTGGGCGGCATCGTAAAAGGTGTCCTTGTCCACCCCCATCCAGGCCCTGAGGCGGTCGCCCGAGGCATCGGTGAAGGGCAGGCCCGAAAGGTGCACCTTCGTCCCCGGCGCCTGACTGGCGACGAGGATGGAGGCGGTGCCGGACACCCTGAGCACCGGCCGCGGCGCGTGCGGCATGGGCGCGCCCCGCGGCGCCTCGCGGCAGATCCGGCAGGCGCGGATGCGCGCGACCAGCGCGTCGAGGCCGTCGTCAGAGGGTGAGTTCAAGCCCGTCCTCGGCCACGGTGAAATGGGTCTGGTCCACCTCGTTCCGGCGCGCCCACATCTCGTCGCCCATGTGGGTGAGGAGGATGTGCCTGGCCCCCAGCGCCTCCCGCTTTTCCGCGATGGTCTCATAGGCCATGTGGCCGTGCGGGCTGCCGGAGAAGGCGAAGCACTCGCAGATGAAGAGGTCCGCCCCATGGGCGATGGGCAGGAGCGCGTCCGTCCACTCAGTGTCGCCGGAGAAGGCGAGGGTGCGCTTGCCGTCCGTGATGCGGAGCGCGGTGGAGGGGGCGCCCGAGCCGTGGATCACCTCGGCGGTGGTGAGGGTGAGGGGACCATGCTGCGAGGTCGAGCCGGGCTCCACCTCCTCCACCTCGAAGTCGAACCGCCAGGCATTGGTGGCCATCTTCGGGAAGAGGACCTCCATGGCCGCGTCGAGGCGTACCTTGGTACCGGGTGGGCCGATAATGGTCAGCGACTCGCTCCGGCGGTGGACGAACTGGCCGTCGAGTAGGAGGAAGGGCAGGCCGCCGAAGTGATCGCCATGCAGATGGCTGATGAACACCTGCCGAACCCCACTGGAATCCATGCCGAACCGGTGCATTTGAACGAGTGAACTCGCACCGAAGTCGAGGGTCGCGACATGCCCGTCCGTCTCCACGCGGTAGCAGGAATTTCCCCGCCCGCCCGAGCCGAACGCATCGCCGCAACCCACCACCTTTAGCTTCATGATTTCAAGCCTTTGCGCTCGGCCGCTGGGAGACCACATCGTACCAGCGCTTGAGGTGGGTCTGGTGCTCGGACACCTCGGTGCGGATCACGCGCAGGAAATCCACCGCCACCAGCATGGTGATATCCGCCACCGAGAAGCGGGGGCCGGCGATGAACGCCCGGTCGGCCAGCTGGTCGTTGAAAAAGCCAAGCGCAGCCAACACCTTGGGCTTGTTCGCCTCGCCCCATTCCGGCACCTGCGGCACCTCCATCTGGGCCATGGCCGGGTTGAGATGCCTGAGCACCATCATGATGGGATAGAACAGGTCCAGCTCCACCCGCCGCTGCCACATTTCCACCAGCCCCTGCTCCTCCGGCGTGCGGCCGAACAGGTTGGGCTCGGGCTGCAAGGCCTCGAAATAGCGGCAGATCGCCATGGTTTCGGCGATGGCCGTGCCATCGTCCAGCACCAGAAGGGGCACGCGCTGGCGGGGGTTGAGGCCGGTGAATTCCGGGCTCTTGTGCTCGCCCTTGCCCAGGTCGATGGCCTCCAGGGGTACCGAAATTCCCTTTTCCGCCAAGAAGATACGGACGCGGCGCGGGTTCGGCGCCCGGTTGGTGTCATAGAGCTTCATGGCGATGCGCTTCCCCCTGGCGTGATTTTATGGCCAGCGAAAGACCATGCCTGCGGCAACCGCGCAAGGGTCCGCGCTCCCGTCCGCGCGTTCCGCGATCAGGGCGCGCGCGGATGCTCGGCCCGGTAGTCGGCGGGACGCTGGAAGGTGCCGGCCCACAAGCCCCGCCCGGCGGCCCGCGCCTCCGCTTCTTCGTTCTGGTAGGCCTTGCCCAGATAGGCGATGGCCAGCCCGTTGCCGACCATCAGCGCTGCGATATCGGTGCTGCCGACGGTGCAAAAACCCAGTGGTCGCTTGTATTTATCGCGTTTCTCGGCGCGGCACGACACCGGGCCGCCGGCCAGCGCCTCGGCCAGCGCCGCCCGCGCCGCCTCGCCGCAGCGCCAGGGCCGACCCTCCCGCTCGCAGGTCTGGCGCAGCTCGGGCGCGTCGATGCCGGCCAGGCGGATGTGGGTGCCGGCGATGTCCAGCGTGTCCCCATCCACCGCCTCGGCGCGGCCTTCCAGATGCTCGGCGCGCGACAGCATTTCCACCGCCACAGCGAGCACGGCGAGGATCAGGGCTGCGCGTAAAATATCGAACAAACGCATGGAATTAGATGGTCCAGCCTTGGCCGCTCGACGCCGGGTGAGCGGCACGCGGGGAGGATGGGGTGGGGGCGTTAACCAATCGTTAACCCACCTGCCGCAGGAGTCGGTGCCAAGGTGACGTTCCGCAGGGTGGTCGATTCCACCGACACTCCGTCCGCGAAGGGCTCCCGCCGCATGTCCGGCCCCCTCTGCCTCCCGCTCGGCAACGCCGCGGCCCCCCAACCGGAGGCGGCGGAAGCGGGGGAGGGATTCGCTGGGCCCGCCATCATCTCATCCAAGATCCTGATCCTGCTCGCGATCTCCGCCGCTGCCGGGCTTGCGCTGGCGGGCGGGCTCGCGGCCGGTGTTGCCGGGGCGATCCTGGGGGCTGCTGCCGCGGTCCTTGCCTTCGCGGTCGTGGCCCGTCATGTCCGGCGCCTCCATGCGGCGCGTGAGGCGGCCGAGGCGAGGGCTCTGGCGGCCGAGGCGGAGAGCCGGCGCGCGGCCGCGGAAAGCCTTGCGAAATCGCGCTTTCTCGCCGAGATGAGCCATGAGCTGCGCACCCCGCTCAACACGGTGATGGGCTTCTCCGAGATGATGGCCGAGGAGGTGCTGGGTCCGCACCGGGTGCCGGCCTATGCCGACTATGCCCGCGACATTCACGGTGCCGGTCGGCACCTGCTGGCGCTCGCCGACGATCTCCTCGACCTCGCCCGCATCGAAAGCGGCCATCGCACGCTGGTGGAGACGCCCGTGCGGCTCGATGCGCTGGCGGAAGACTGCCTCGCCATGATGCGTCCACTCGCGGCCGAGCGGCGCCTGCGCCTTTCCCTGGAGCGGCTTGGCACGCCGCGGCTGTGGGGCGACGAGCGGGCGATCCGGCAGATCGCCCTCAACCTCTTGGCAAACGCGGTGAAGTTTACGCCCGTCGAAGGCCAGGTGCGGCTCGTCGCGGCCGTGGACGCGACGGGTGGAGCCGTCCTCATCGTCGAGGACAGCGGCCCGGGCATCGCTGATGGCGAGCTGCCGCTGGGCGTCGCCCATGCCCGCGAGAGCCGGCTAGATCTTGCCACCGGCCGTGGGGCCGGCCTCGGCCTCGCCATCGCGCGGGGGCTCGCGGCTCTCCATGGCGGGGAGCTGGAGCTGGCCCGTCGCGCCGGAGGCGGAACGCGGGCGCGCGTGACTTTCCCGCCCGCCCGGACCTTGCCCGGAGCCTGAACGGCGTCAGCCCTCGGAGACGCCGGCCTCCGCGAAGGTGGCC
>JAEWBL010000349.1 GCA_023391175.1 Pseudomonadota bacterium | reverse complement strand
ACCCAGCACAGCAGCACCGAGACCGCGAGCACCAGCAGCCCGGCCCGCAGCCGGAAGATATAGGAGCCCTTTGCTCCGGTGGGGGCGGTGGACATGATGCACCTCGGATCGGCGCCCGCGACACCGGAGCGGCAGGCGAAAGGGAACCACCCGGCTGCGCCAACGCTTGTGCCGGTCTGGAGGATGCACGATGCGGCGAATGCGGGTCGTACTCAATGCCAAAGCGGGAACCGTCCACGACATGGGCCCCGACAAGGTGCGCGCCATCGTGGACGATGCCCTGACACGGCCCGACCTCGACGTGGACGTGGTGGTGGCGGAGGGCGACGCCATGGCGGCGGCCATCGCCTCGGCCCCGCGCGAGGGCTACGACACGGTGGTGGTGGGCGCCGGCGACGGCACCGTTTCCTATGCCGCGTCGGTGTTCGCCAACACTGATGTGACCCTCGGCGTGCTGCCGCTCGGCACCATGAACCTCCTCGCCTACGACATCGGCCTGCCGCGCGACCTGATGGGCGCGCTGGAGGCGCTGCATGACGCCAAGCCCATGCGGGTCGATCTCGGCACCCTCAATGGCCGCCCCTTCCATGGGGTGTCGGGGGTCGGCTTCTTCAGCCAGATGGCCATGGCGCGGGAGCAGTTGCGGGACCGCGGCCGCGCCTTCGGCTGGTTCATGGCGCTGGGGCGGGCGGTGTTCCGCTCCGGGCGGATGTCGCTGGAGGTGGAGGTGGCGGGCGCGCGCGAATCCATCGACGCCTACGCCGCCCTCGTCACGGTGAACGCCTTCGACGCCTCGGGCTGGCACCGCTCGCGGCTCGATGGCGGGCAATTGGAAGTGCTGGTGGCGGAAGATCGCGGCACCCTCGCCCGGCTGCGCACCGGGGCCGAGGTGCTGGTGGACGCCTGGCGCGGGGCGCCGGGCATCCATTCCTTCTCGGCGCGGCGCGTGACCATCCATGCCCGGCGCCGCCGCGCGTGGGTGGCGACCGATGGCGAGGTGACGCGCGAAAGTCTGCCGCTGCGCTACGCCCTCGCCCCCGCCGCCCTGAGCCTGCTGGTGCCGCCGTCCGCGCTGCAATGGCAGGCGCATGAGCGCGAGGTTCACCAGCGCGACGACGTGACCTGAAAGGTCAAGGACGCGACGACATGACCTCGGCGCCCGGCCTCATGGCGGCGTGGTGTTGAGCACTTCCCAGAAGGCGAGCGGCGCGCCACCCCAGTGCCAGAAGCTGTAGAGCGGGTAGCCCCGCTTGTGGACCAGCGCGATGAACGCCGCCGCCCGCTCGGCACAGGCGGAGCCGGAAGCGCAGCCGCCGTCGTCGCCGATCCACGCCGCCCCGACCGGCGCGAACGGCAGGGTGACATGGGCATTGGCGGCCTCCGCCCGCTCCAGCCGGTTGAGCACGCTCGGGCTGCTGCCGTAATAGACCTGCGGGAAGTTGATGGTGGCGTGGCTGGCGATCTTGTTGAACTTCGGCAGCCAGCCGTCGAGCTTGCCCGGCATGTCGTTGCTGGAGATCGCGAGCCCGATGCCATGCTGGTCGGCGAGGGCGCGCATGGCAGCGCCATAGGCGTCCGCCTCCTCCTTGCCACCCTGGAAGAAGGCGTCGCCGCCCTCCGCATCCATGATGAGCCCGGCCAGCGGCAGCCGCTCCAGCACGCCGGCGACCGCGGTGACCTCCCGCCCGACGGCGGCCCGGTCCGCGCAATGGGGCACGTGCCAGCCGTGGACCTCGATACCCTTTTCAGCGCAGCGGGCGATGAGATCGGCAAAGGCCCGGCCATCGGTGGTGACGTTGGCATATTCGGATGCCCCGTCGGCGATCTTGACCCACAGGGCCGAGATGCGCGCCCGCCGCGCCTTCTCGACAAGCTTCGTCACCGACCCCTCGGCCGCCACCACCGGACCGAGCTTCCAGATGTAGATGGCTCTCGTCGTCATTCGCGCCCCCTCGCGTGATGATCCCCTTCGGGCATCATGCGCAGCGAACGCGGGCGCCTACAATCAAAAATTGTACGTCTACAAAAATGCAATCTTCGGACGCAGCATCATCCCAGGGCCGGCAGGTTCTCCACCGGCCGGCCGCGGTAGCGGATGAGGAGGGGGACGGTGAGCGTCATGGGGTGGGCGATGCCGTGCTCCCACAATCCGTCCTCGCCCCAGCAATCGCCGTGGTCGCCGCACAGGACGATGGTGGCGTCGGCGAAGCGCTCCAGCAGCGGGGCGAGCTTGCGGTCCACATATTCGCAGCACAGGCGCTGGCGCTCACGGCACTCGGCCGAGCGGTCCACCTTCTGGAACGGCAGGCAGGGATTGTCCGCGCGGTCCCAGGGCGCGCCCTCGAAATAATAGGGCACGTGGGTCTCGCCCACGTTGAGGAAGACGAACAGGTCGCGCCGCGTCTCCCGCGCCGCCTGCTTCTCGATGAAGGCGATCTGCGTGGCGATGCCCTTGTCGCCGGTGAACAGGAACTGCTCGAAACTGCCGGTGAGCTTCTTGGACACCGGCGTCTTCGGATCGAACCAGCCCATGGCCGCGGTGCCGATGGTGGCGTAGCGGGCATTGCGGAAGCCATCCACGATGTCGGTGCCGCTCACCGAGAAGCCCGGCCGCGCGTGGCCCGCCGCCCCGGCCCGGTCGAGCCGGAACAGCCGCGCGAACTTCGGGTTCAGGAACGGCGTCGCCAGTTCCGCCACGCCCGGGGTGAAGCCCGCGAACATGGCGGCGTGGGAGGCATAGGTGAAATGCGCCGGCGCCTGCGCCCGGTAGAGGGCGGAGACCTGCTTCATGGCAGGCGCGGTCGCCGCCACGAAGGTGTCGTAACGGCAGGAATCGATCGTGACGAAGAGCACGCTGTCAGGGGTGACACGCATGGGCGGCGGACGCTTTCAGAAAGGGGTGGCTTCAGTTGCCGCCATCATTATTGGCCTCGCCGCACGTATAGCCAACGAAGCAACGGGGATTGTCGGAGGTGGGCATCCAGGCCGGCTTGGTGGTCTGGTCGTCCTGGCAGAAGCGCTGGTCGCGCACATAGCGCTGCGCGTTGCCACCGCCGGTGGGGATGAGGATGAAGCCCTGCGAGTTCACCACCTGGCGGACGCCCGAGCAGGTGGAGGGCGGCACGGGAACAGCCATGTAGCCTTCCGGCGGCGGCTGGTTCTGGCCGTAGATGGCGGTGCCGTCGACAGGCACCGGCAACGGTCCCGCGCCGAGGTCGGACGGCGGCGCCAGCGGATCGCCCTGGGCACTGGCCACGGACGGCGCGAGAAGGGACGGTGCCAGAACAGTCGGCACGAAAACGGCCGCCATCAACACCCGCGCGCACAGCACGCGCACCGCACGCGCGGCGGACCGCGACGTTCCGGACTGGACAGAACGCATCACTTTTCCCCTCAGTGCCGCCGCGGCAAGCCTGTAGCGCACCTT
>JAEWBL010000310.1 GCA_023391175.1 Pseudomonadota bacterium | reverse complement strand
GTCTTCGCCGACCCCGTGCCGGCGCGCGCGGCCGGTGAGGCTGATCTCGATCCCGGACTTGGGAGCTGTCTGCGGGCAATCGATCCGGGCGTGCTTCAGGTGCTTGCGCACCTCCCCCATCACCGCTTCGATGGCTTCCAGGGCGTCGGCCAGGAAGCCGGGCTCGTAGGGCGCGTAGATCGATGTGGTTGCGGCCGAGCCGTCCGGCAGGTGGCCCAAGAACAGGCTGATCTGCTCAGTGGGTACCCGCCGCTTGCGCATCTCGCGTGCCATGCCGTGCCGGATCGAATACGGCGTGACGCGCTCATCCAGCCCCGCCGCTTCGCGGGTGATCCGCCACATGTGGAGAATGGAGCGGATCGGCTGGTTTCGGTAGCTGACGTACCGCCCGCTCTTCCCCACCGGCTGACTGAGCCATGGGCGCAGCGTCGGTGAGACCGGCACCACCGGCCGGAACTTCTTGTTCTGGACGCGGCCGGGGGGATTGAGGTCGAGAAGCCCATGCTCCGAGTCGTGCTGTGCCGGTTCGATATCCAGAACGGCCGCTGGGCGGGCCAACGTGTTGGAGGCGATCAGCAGGAACAGCAGCATGTGGCGCGATTGCGCCGCATCGATAAGACGCGCCAGCTCCTCGGGCGTGATCGGGCGGCCTTTCGGTTGGCGCGCCCGCTTTGCTTCGGCCGTGACAGTCCCGAAGATGTGCGGGACTTCGGCCAACTCCTGCCACTTTTTGGCCCGGTTCAACGCCGCCCGCCCGACCGACAGGATGCGGTCGATGCCGCTGGTGCCGGTTCCCCGGTTGGCCAGCCATTCACGGAATCGGCGCTGCTCGTGTGGCGTGATGTCGGCGACTGTCCGCCCCGTCCAAAATTCCTGCCAGTAGGACAGGCCAAGCCATTGCGTCCGGGCGCTCGGCAGATGCTGTGCGTGGTCGTTCCAGTAGTTCAGCAGGATGGTTTCGACGAGGACGCGATCGGGGGCGGCGTGCCGGGGACGCTCATTCTCGACGACCCAAGCCGCGAGCTGGAGGCTTGCCTCCTGAAAGTCTGTTGTGCCAAGGCTGACACGGCGTGTCTGTCGCGTTCGGGGCTCGTACCAAGTACGACACCACGCATCGTCGGCGCCGTCGCGGCCAGGCTTTTTGCTGAGCCAGTATTGTCCGATCTGACCGGGTCGGTGCTCGGGTTGCTTGCGCATGGGGGAACCGTCTGCTTCTCCAGGTATTCGCGAAGCTGTTGCATCGTATAGAAGATGCGACAGCCTACGCGGATGTGCCCCAGCTTTCCTCGTTCCCGTTCAGCGCGGACGGTGCTCGGCTTCACCCTAAGCAGATCCGCCGCCTCACGTTCGGTCAGCAGCTGCGGGAAAGGAAGGCTGGCGTGATCGTTCATGATCTGCGGGCGCCGGGCTACGTAGTCGCGTTCTGGAGCGACAGAACGGCGCCGATCAGGTCCGGAAGGCTGGTCTGCCAAGCGGTGGACATGCGCAACATCTCTTCGAGATGAGCGATCCGCTGGAGCGCTTCGTTGAGTTCCTTGGTAACTCCTTCGTACTTTGCGGCAGTCACGAGAGCCGCTTCGAGATCCTCCCGGACGAGAAGCAACGACGTCTGGTGTGCCGCGCTCAGCCCCCGTTCGCGCTCGAGCTGATCGCGAAGGTCAGAGTGGCGCCGTTCTTGTGCGTCGCGTTCCGAGCGGAGATGTTCCAGTTGCGCGGTGAGATCGATGATCCGCTCCTCGGCCGTAATACGGCCAGACTCTTCAGCCTCGAGTTCCGCTTCTAGCTTCCTGATCTGTACGGTCAGAGGTGCTGCACGATCTTCGGCATCGCGGAGCGCGCTGGCGAGCAGCCACGCATGCTTCTGCTCGTCCTCGGCGCGCTCCGCGCGGACGGCAGACACCATTCCATCGAGGAACTGCTCGAACGAAGCGCGCATAGCCTCTGCGGCCGCGAGCACCACGGCGCTGACGTCGCCGCACGGGACCCCTCCGGACGGCGGAGTGGCGGCGGACGTGTGGCCAGCCTGCTCGTCGCGCCATTCACGCATGAGGGGCTGAACATCGCGGCCGGACGCACCGACCTCCTCGCAGACCTTGCGGACGGTCGGATACTCGCCACGCGATATGAGGCTGTGGATTGCGGCGCGAACCTTGGGGCGAAGGCTAATCTGGTTGGGGGTAAACGTGTTGGCGGGCACGGACATAAGGGCCTCTCGTCGTTACCCATCGTCGGGCCCCGGCGAATATCGCCTCTTCTCCGCGCCGATCTACGGCACAACGTCACATTTATGCAGAATTTTTTGCCTGAGGATCGATTGTCCCCGGACCGGTAACGTGACCAGCGTTACCAACGTTACCCCTTGACCAAATGGGGATGTCCGTCCACGCCAAAAAACCTAGCGACCTCCTGGTGGGATCGCGCCCGCCAGGGTGAGCCGCTCTTCGCGCTGGTGCCGGGCGCGATGCTCGTCCTGTTGCTGGCGGTGATGTGCGTCGCCGTCAGCACCGGCGCCTGTCCGGTGGCGCCCGGCGAGTTGGCGGCGCTGCTGTGGGCCAAGGCGACGAAGAGAGCGCTGCCGGTGCCGAAAGCGGTCGAGATGGTGATCTGGGACATCCGCGGCCCGCGCGTGCTCGCCGCGCTTCTGGTGGGTGCAGGGCCCGCCGCGTCGGGGGCGGCGTACCAGGGGCCGCTCTGCAACCCGCTGGTCTCGCCCGGCATCCTCGGCGTCTCCTCGGGGGGCGCTCGGCGCCGTGTTTGGCATCTTCGCCTTGCTGCCGTGCTCGTCATGCAGGCCATGGCCTTCGCTGGCGGGCTGCTGGACAGCCTGTCCGCGGTCAACCGCACCGACCTCGCCGCGCTTGCGCCGCCGATGGCGGTGGCGCCCGTGCCTCCGGTGCCGCTGCGTTGGCGCCTGGACGTCATGACGCTGGGTCACGAGGAGGCCACATCATTGGGCGTGTCGGTGCGCATGGTGCGCACCGTGGTGATCGCTGCGGCGACGCTGATGACCGCTGCCGCGGTGTCGGTTAGTGGCGTCGTCGGCTAGGTCGGGCTGCTGGTGCCGCACCTCGCCCGGCTGCTGATCGGCCCAGCCTTCGTGCGGCTACGGCTGCTGACGATGGCGGTGCTGCTGAGAGCGGCGTGTCTGCTGACGGTGGATAGGCTGACGCGCGGCCTGGGGTAGGTCGAACTGCCGCTGGGCGTGATGACCGCGGTGATCGGTACGCCGGTGTTCCTCTGGCGGCCGGCCTTCGCGCGGCGCGTCTGGTCAGGATCGCGCGTCTTGCCATCAAGGAGTTGGCGTTCGGCTACGGCGAGCGGACTGTCGGTGCCGGAGTTGGCTTCGCCGTCGGGGCTGGTGAGGTTCTGTGCCTGCTCGGCCCCAACGGTGGCGGCGAAACGACGCTGTTCAAGACGATCCTCGGCCTACGGCCGCCACGCGCCGGCCGCGTGCTCGTCCATGGCGACGACCTTGGCGGTTGGGAACGCGTCGGCGTGCGATGGCGTTCGGCTACGTGCCGCAGGCCTGTGCCGGGCAATTTCCCTTCAGCGTGCGCGAGATGGTGTTGATGGGGCGCACCGCCCACCGGAGCCCCTTCGCCGCGCCGTCGGCATGGACCACTCGGCGGCTGCGGAGGCGCTCGATCGGCTCGACATCGGTCCCCTGGCGGAGAGCGACTGGCTGCGCATCAGCGGCGGGGGAGCAGCAACCGGCGCTGATCGCGCGGGGGCTGACCCAAGCACCGCGCATGCTGGTACTCAACCAACGGACCGCCAGCCTCGACTTTGCTAACCAAGTGCGGGTGCTGGAGCAGGTGCGGCGGCTGGCGCGGGAGGGCGGTTGGGCGGTGGTGTTTTCGACCCACCAACCCGAGCAGGCCTTCGCCATCGCGGACCGTGGCGCCCTGCCGCAAGAAGGCCGCCTCGCCCGCCTCGGAACGCCGGACGCAGTGATCACCACCGCTATGATGCGCGAGGTCTACGGCACCGAGGTGGACGTGTTGCCGGTCGGCGACACCGGCCTGCGCGTCTGCGTGCCCAAGGGGCTGCGGTGCCGCGCCTGAGCCGTAGCGGAACAGCATCACCCCGTCGCCGGGAGGCGTGCAGCGACCGAGGGCGCCTGCGCCAGCGCCGGCCAGTCCTCGCGCACCCGCGGGTCATCGTCCAAGCGCGCCAGGGTGAGGGTGGCGCAGAGCATCGGGCCGGACGCGTCGACATGCTGGAGATCCCGTCGTCCGCCGAACGCGCCGCCGAGAGGACGGCGGGAACTTCGTTCCCTGTTCCGTATGTACAGAGTTCTTCTGTTCCGCCTACCTTGGAGGCGGCTCCAATCCTAGGC
>JAEWBL010000244.1 GCA_023391175.1 Pseudomonadota bacterium | reverse complement strand
GTCGCCGGTGCACTTCTGGGGGCGGTGGGCCACACCGCGCGAGCCGCGGACCTTGGCGCCGCACCGGCGGCGACACCGGCACCACAGCCCCAGGCGAATTCGGGCTGGCAGTATCAGGCGACCCTGTACCTCTGGGCGACCGGCATCGACGGCGACATCGGCATCCGGCGCCTGCCGGCCATCCCGGTGGACATCACCTTCGGCGACGTGATGCAGAATTTCCAGGGCGCGGTGATGGGCAACTTCATCGCCAAAAAAGACAACTGGACGCTGTTCGCGGACGTGTTCTGGTCGCAGCTCGGCACCAGCAAGAACCTGTCGACGGCCGGCCAGCCCCTCGTCGATTTCTCCCAGCGCCTGTTCATCCTGTCCGGCGCCGCCGGCTATCGACTGCCTGTGGGCGATGCCGATTTCGATCTCTCCGCAACGGCCGGCTTCCGCTATCAGCGCCTGTCGGCCAACACCTCGATCAGCTCGCTCTTCGTTCCCTTCGCCTTTTCCGAGTCCGACTCCAAGGACTGGCTGGATCCGACCTTCGGCCTTGCGCTTCAGTGGAAGCTCAACAAGCAATGGTTTCTGAACGCGCTGGCCGACGTGGGCGGCTTCGGGCTGCCGGCGAGTTCGAAGCTGTCCTCGCAGGGCCTCGTCGCCATCGGGTACAATTGGAATGAGTCCTGGTCGACCGCGCTCGGCTATCGGGCGCTTTACACCGACTACCAGTCCGTAACGTCACCCACGCGCGACTTCCGCTACAACACCACCATGCACGGGCCGTTCATGAGCATCGGCTATCATTTCTGAGTTCGGATAGCGCCCGGGCGACGGCATGCCACCCGGGCGGCTCCCGCCGCTTTCGCTCGCGGCTTCTCTTGCGCTGCAGCGAGACTTGCTTTAGCTAGCCCGGCCTTCCGCACCCGCATACGGCAAGGAGGCCCGATGACCGCCTGCGGCCTCGATTTCGGCACCTCCAATACCACCCTCGGCCTGAACGGACCCAACGGCCCGCGCCTCGCGCGGCTGGAAGGCAGCGCGGACACGCTTCCGAGCGCCATCTTTTTCCCCTGGAGCGGCACGCCGTTGGTGGGCCGCGCCGCCATGACCGCCTATGTGGGCGGCGAACAGGGGCGCCTCATGCGCGCCCTCAAATCCGTCCTGGGGACCTCCCTCATCGAGGAGACGACGCCGGTCGGCCGCCGCCGGCTCGGCTTCAAGGGCGTCATCGGGGAGTTCCTCGCCGAGGTGAAGGCGCGTGGCGAGGCCGAGGCCAACGGGCCGCTGCGCGAAGTCGTCCTCGGCCGGCCGGTGTATTTCGTCGATGGCGACGCGGACGGCGACAAGCGCGCCGAGGAGACCCTGGGCTCCATCGCCCGTGACATCGGCTTCACCGCCCTCTCCTTCCAGTTCGAGCCCATCGCGGCCAGCCTCGACTATGAGCGGCAGGTGGCCGGCGAGGAGCTGGCGCTGATCGCCGACATCGGCGGCGGCACGTCGGACTTCTCCATCGTGCGCATCGATCGCGGGCACCAGAACCGCGCAGACCGCGCCTCCGACATTCTCGCCAATGAGGGCGTGCGCATCGGCGGCACGGATTTCGACCGGCAGCTTTCGCTCGCCGTGGTGATGCCCCTGCTCGGCCACGGCAGCCCGCTGAAGCGCAAGGGCCTCGCCATGCCGGCGGCGCTCTACCACGACCTCGCCACCTGGTCGGCCATCAACCGGCTGTATGACGGCCGCACGGCGCGTTCCATCCGGGAGCTGGAGCGCGCGGCGGCGCAGCCGGAACTCGTTTCCCGCCTTGCCCGCGCCGTGGAGGAGGAGCGCGGCCACGGCCTCGCGCTCGATGTGGAGGCGGCGAAGATCCGGGTGGCGGAGGAAGGTGCCACGGTGCTCGATCTCGCGGTGTTGGAGGCCGGGCTTTCGGTCGGCATCTCCCACGACGATCTCATCGCGCACACCGGGCTCCTCGCCGAGCGCATCGCCGGGCGCATCTCGTCCTGCCTCTCTGCGGCCGGGCTGAAGGCGGACGCCATCGATGCCCTGTTCCTCACCGGCGGCTCGACCTGCCTCGCCCATGTGCGCGCGGCCATCTGCGCCTGCCTGCCGCAGGCTCGGGTGATCGAGGGCGACACCTTCGGTTCCGTGGGCACCGGCCTCGCCATCGAGGCGGCGCGACGCTACGGCGGCTAAGGAATCGCGCCGCCCACAGGTTGCATCCATCATGAGAACGGCCGCGCTTCCCTTGGGCGCGCCGGCATGCTGTTCTCTCCTCCGGACGGCGGCGATGACAAAGACCGGCCGCAGGAGGAAACATGAGGAATGCCATAGCCTTGGGCCTCGCGCTCGCCGCGACGGCCCTGTCCACGACCATCCCTGCCGCCTACGCCCAGGCACCGGCCTCACAGGCACCGGCGGCCCAGGCGCCGCAACCGCCCCTCACCGGCACCTGCTCGCAGCAAAGGCTCTGCCAACTCAAGAAGTTCTACGAAGTCGCGAACTTCCGGATCGGCGGACGCTATGACCTGTCGAGCCCGGACAAATGGACGAACGGCGGCGAAGGCGGCACGACGCTGGAATCCCTCGGCGCCGGCCCGGCGAAGACCGCCTACATCGCCCTCGGCACCCCGAAGCGCAACGCGGCCGGCGAGATCACCAACGCGGTGGTGGTGAACTCCTTCTATTCCGGCGACGCCACCGACATGTACGCCCAATGGGTGGAGGGCACGGCGCTTTCCGGCGGCTCTGTGATCGGGCCGGGCAAGCCCATCGACACCGACCAGTATTACGTGGTGCTGGTGGATGCCCTCGGCCTGTGGGGCACCAGCAAGCCCTCGGAAGGGCTCGGGCAGAAATTCCCGCAATACAGCTACCAGGACATGGTGCAGGCCAATTACCGGATGCTGCGCGACCATCTGAAGGTCGCCCGCGCCTCCCTCGTAACCGGCGTCTCCATGGGCGCGACCCAGACCTATGTCTGGGGTGTGATGCATCCGGACTTCGTGGACGGCCTCATGCCCATCGGCGGCACCAGCCAGTCGGACGGCGAGGATCCGGTCGGCAACTGGACCTTCCAGCTCATGTCCGCCGCCATCGAGAGCGATCCGCAGTGGCGCGCGACCGGCGGCAATTACTACAACCTGCCCAAGGACAAGCATCCCAACCAGGGCGTCGCCTTCGGCTGGTCGATCCTCAACCTCACCGGGTTCGACTTCCAGCACCGCTCGCAGCAGGACTGGTCGACGGTGCAGCGGGACGTCTTCTACTGGAACCCGCCCAATCCGCAGGCCGGCGCCTCCATTGCCGCCCGATCGCTGCTGTTCGACGCGGTCGACCTGCTGTGGCGCAACCGGGCCGGCGAGACCTACAACATCAATGCTGAGCTGAAGCGCATCAAGGCGCGCACCCTCGTGATGCACATCGAGAACGACCAGTGGCTCACCTTCGACCGCGCCAAGCGCACGGTGGAGAAGGTGCCCGGCGCGGACTTCGTGCATGAGACGAGCCCGGTCGCCCATTACGGCGTCTTCCCCATCCTGAAGAACCGCCAGTTCGATCCGACCGTGGCCGCCTTCCTCGGCGACGTCTCCCGCCTCACCCGCAATCGCGAGATGGCGGCGAAGACCTACCGCACCCCCTCGGTCGCGGCGGACATCACCCCCGAAAAGTCGTTCTGGAACAGCTTCGTCACCTATCCTTTCCCCGTGAAGAAGACCAAGGCGAAAGACGGCCGCGGTGTCGAGTGGGACATCGGCTACATGGACGAATATGCCGGCACGGCGGCCAATCCCGACGTGCTGGTCATCGTCCACGGCAAGGGCGCGTTCGGCGGGCACTACGGCAACATCATGCGCATCGCACTGGAGCGCGGGCTGCGCGTCATCGCCGTGGACATGCCGCACTATGGCATGTCCGGGCCGGGCAACCTCGACAAGAGCCCCGCCCGCACCCTGCAGGACATGCGCGACGTGCTGCATGAGGTGGTGGTGAACCAGCTGAAGGTTCCCAAGGCCGCCTATCTCGGTCATTCCATGGGCGGGCAGATCGTGCTCGGCTATGCCCTCTCTTGGCCGGATGCGGTAACGAAGCTGATCCTCGAGGCGCCCGCCGGCCTCGAGGAGTATCCGCGCGAGGTCACCATCGCGCCGGGCAAGAAGCTGGACCTGTTCGATCCCGCCTTCGCCCACGATTTCGACGCGTGGAAGAAGGCGTGGGACCAGACCGGCCTGCGCGAGCGGGAGAAGAACCTCACCGCCCAGCAGATCGACGATTTCTACGACTTCCGCAGCCGCGATCCCGTCACCGGGGCGGTGACGACCCAGCGCAACGGCTACTTCCTGCGTGACAGCGAATATGCCCGCCTCCACACCGCCCAGCGCATCGGCATGATCAAGGGCGAGCCGCGCGAGCTGCAGCAGTGGGTGGATGTCTTCACCTTCGACATCTACGCCATGGTGGCGGAGTTGCAGGAAAAGGATCCGCAGAGCCTCTACAAGCGGCTGACCGAGTTCAAGGTGCCGATCTTCCTCGCCTTCGGCGACAAGGAGCCCTTCATCCCCGGCACCGCCTTCAACGGGCTCACCGATCTCTCGCGCCAGCTCGTGCTGCCCTTCCTGCGCCGCATGAACACGGCGGGGCGTGACGTGCAGGTGAAGATCTATCCCGGCACCGCCCACTTCATCCACACGGACGAGCCGGTCGCCTTCGCCGAGGATGTGGTGGACTTCGTGGAGACCGGTCGCGTCCCCACCGGCGCGCCCGCCACCATCGACCGGCTCATCCACGGCGCGCCCGCTGCCGCAGAGGCCGCCCCGGCCAAGGCGGCGGCACCGACCGGGCTGAACAAGTAGGCGCCGGACGAAGCAGCGGCTTGCGCTCCGGCATCAGGGCGCAAGCCTTTCCCCTCTAGAACGAGGCCTCCATGCAGACGCTCGACGTGAATGGCCTTCGCCTCGCCTACCGGGAATGGGGCTCGGGGGACACGACGGTCCTCTTCATCCATGGCAATCTCGCCAGCAAGGACTGGATCGAGCTGGCGGCCCCGCATTTCCCGCGCGGCGTGCGCACCGTCGCAGTGGACTGGCGCGGCTGCGGCGACAGCGACAAGCCGGCCCCCGCCGCCGATTTCTCCAACTATTCCATCACCCAGCATGCCGACGACATGATCGCGGCGCTGGATGCCCTCGACATCTGCTTCTGCCATCTGGCGACCCACTCGACCGGCGGCATCATCTCCACGCGCATGATCCTGAAGCAGCCGGACCGCTTCGGCCGGGTGTTTTCCCTGTCTCCCGTCGGCCCGCAGGGCATCGACTTCCGGCCGGAGCAGGCCGCCTTCTTCGGCCAGATGAAGGAGAGCTACGATCTCACCCGCCAGATCATGGCCGCGACTGCGCCGAGCCTTTTCGTGGACGAGACCCTCGCGAACGGCCCCGCCCGCTTCATCGCCGACGCCGGACCGCGCGCCGGCCTGTTCGACCGGATCGTGGATCAGGTCTGGGCGGTGTCGGACGGCATCTGGTTCGGCACGCCCGACACCCTCACCAAGGAGGCGAGGAGTGGTGAGCTGAAGGGGAAGATGGGCACCATCCTCCATCCCCATCTCGTCGTCTGGGGCCTGCGCGACGGCGTCATCAAGGAAGCGGACATGAAGGAGATGGCCGCCCTGATGCCCGATTGCCGCTTCGTAGCCGTGCCCGGCATCGGCCATTCCATGAATCTGGAGGCCCCGGAGCTTTATGCCGGCTATTTCGGCGCATGGTTCGGCGGTCTCTGAGCTTCCCCCTGCCGGAACGACTATCGCGGCGCCTGTCATACCTGACACGATCCATCGATCCGCGCGTCGCCCGACCTGAGTAACGCAAGCGCAACTTGACCACGCCATTGCAGGTAGGGTTCAAAGTCAGCAAGGGGGGCGCCGGATCATCCTAGGACCGGTCGCGGGCGAGGCACGCCCGACGCATCGGCCCCTGATCCCTGCCGATTTGGAGTCCGCAGGCCATGTGGGACCGCCATCCGATCCGGCTCTCGCTCGTCCACATGCTGCCCAAGGTCGCCGACGGCCAGGGCGTGCCGCTCGCGCCACTGTTCGGCCGGGCGGGACTTGCCGATGCGGCACCCCGCGACAATGCACTCGACGACACCTCGCTCGGCGGTGATCGCGTGGTCGCCCGCGGCCAGATTTCCACCCTGCTGTTCCACCTCGCCCGGCGCAGCGGCGAGGCCGCCATCGGGCTCGAGCTTGCCGCCGCCGCCGATCCCATGCAGCTCGGTCTCGCCGGCCGCGCCCTGTTCGCCGGCCGTACCCTGCGCGACTGCTTTGGCGCCCTGCACCACCAGATGCCGGACCTGCAGGGCGGCGTCTCGGTTGCGATCGAGGAGCGCGAGGGCATCGCCCGCTGGCGCCATCGCCTCGCCGACAGCGATCCCGAGCATGCGCAGGTGCTGAACGAGGGCATCGCCACCTTTATCCTGCGCGCGCTGCGGGCCATCACGGGGGCGGACGCCGCGCCGGTCCACCTGCGGTTCGCCCATCGGGCCAAGGCGCCGGCATCTCTTTACGAGGATCGGCTCCAGGCCGGCGTCAGCTTCGGTGGTGGCGACGGCATCGAGATCTCGTTCGATGCCCGCTGGCTCGACCAGACCAACCTGCTGTTTGCGCCGGCTCCCGACGGTGCCGCCACAGGGCTGCCTCCCGCGCCCGTCTCCCTCGACGACGACGCGCTCATCGCCATGATCGAAGCGCTGTTCGACAGCGCGGCCCTCACCGGCGCCCTTTCCCTCGTGGATACGGCGCGCAGCCTCGGCCTGTCGCCCCGCACGCTGCAGCGGCGGCTTGCCGGGCTCGGCACGTCCTACGAAGGACTGCTCGACACGTGGCGGCATGCGCAGGCACGGCTGCAGCTCGGCGGCTCGACGGCGCCGGTCTCTTCGGTGTCGCGCGCCCTCGGCTACGGCCATCCCGCGCATTTCGTCCGCGCGTTCCGGCGCTGGGAGGGCCGCACGCCCCTCGCGTTCCGAACCTCTGCGCGGATGCCCCGGTGACTTCAGACGTGGCGCCAAATGGCAATTGAGAAGCCCCCGCCCCTCCCGCTAGAGCAGGAGTTGGCTAAGACCGTCGCATGCGGGGGACATGAACGGGCGCAGGCCGAGAGCGGAACGGTCGCTGGCGGAGAGGTCATGGACGGGCAGAGCTGCACCGTCGCACATCAGGGGACTGGCTCCGTCGAGGACGTACCAGC
>JAEWBL010000192.1 GCA_023391175.1 Pseudomonadota bacterium | reverse complement strand
ACGTGGAGCTGGCCGGCCAGCTCGCCGCCATCGGCATCGTCCACGGCAAGCCGTTCAATCCCGATGCGCGGATGAAGAAGATCCTCTCGGACGCCGCGGCGTTCGGGCAGGCGACCGGGCGGGCGCTGAATTGGCGCTACGCGATGAAGCACCCGGACTGGGCCTACTACAAGGACTCCAGATGGGGCAGCATGCTGTGGCAGGGCGGCGCCTTCTTCGAGACGCCCCCGCCCGTCTTCGAGGCGGGCGTGTTCAAGCCCCTGCCGCCGACCGGCGCGCGGACGCTCGATTCCCGCACGGCCTTCTATTACGGCTACACGCTCGATTCCCCCGGCATGATCATGCGCGTGCCGGGCATCGGCTCGCAGTATCTGATGGGCTTCCTCGATACCGAGGGGAATCCCTTCGACGGCGCGAAGACCTACAAGGTGGTGCTGCCGCCGCACATCCCGGCGGCGGCGTTCTGGTCGCTTACGCTCTACGACAACCAGACCCGCTCCATGCTGCAGACGCCGCAGAACTATCCGCGCGCCGGCAGCCAGAGCTATCCCTCCCCGGCGGCCGAGGCGGCGGCGGATGGCACCACCACCATCTGGTTCGGGCCGACCCAGCCGCAGGGCATCGCGCGCGGCAACTGGATCCAGACCATGCCCGGCAAGGGCTGGTTCACGATCCTGCGCCTCTATAGCCCGCTGCCGTCCTTCTTCGACAAGAGCTGGCGGGTGGGCGAGATCGAGGCCGTGAAATAGCCGCTTCGGCCCGGGGGGCGCCTTGCCTCCCGGGCCGGTTTACGACCCATGGCGGCCTCAGCGTCCGCGCTGGTCCCAGCGCCCGCCCATGGTGTTCACGAGATGCACATAGTCGAACAGGTCGCTCAGCATGAAGTGGCGGTTCTCGATGGTGGTCATGTGCGCCACCGTGTGCGGGTCGCCCTCCAGATAGCGGAAGGCGGTGGTGCGGAACTGCTCCGGCAGGGCCAGATTGAAGGGCGACGGCTGGGTGAGCATCCGGCAGATCTGATCGAACAGCAGGCGGAAACGCTCGTCCTCGGGGTCCATGTAGACGTCCCCGAAGTCCGCCTTGTAGCGCCCGAAGAGCGCGAGATAGTCGTCGGCATCCGGCTTTGGCTGCATGGGCCTGTCCCTGGTTTCCCTCGCGCGCAGGCAGACAAGTTCGATGCCAGAAGAGGCGGCGACAGGCGGGACGGACATTAAGCCGCGGCCCAGCTTCCGCCCCTCCCGATGACTTAGGATGGCCCCAGCCGGAGGGCCGGGAATGGCTGGGAACGACGCAATCATCGAGGTGAGGCAGACCGCCGGCGGCGAGCCTCTGAAATTCGCCGTCACCGTCCGCGATGCAACGGGCGAGACGCAGCACGTCATCACCATGGCGCCCGCCACGTGGCAGGACCTCACCGCCGGCGCGCAGACGCCGACGGCCTGCGTTGGGGCCGCCTTCCGCTTCCTGCTCGACCACGAGGCCAAGGACCACATCCTCGCCCGCTTCGACATGGACGTGATCGGCCACTACTACCCGGAGTTCCGCGCCCGCTTCGCCGACTATCTGAAGGGCGCCTGACCCCTCAGGAGAGCAGCCGCCCCACCAGCACGCCGGCCGCGGCGGCGGAGGCGGCGATGGCCAGCGTCTCGGCCGTGGCGCGCACGATGGAGCGCTTCGCCACGATGCCGCGGCCGATGCCCAGCGCCACCAGCAGCACCGTCGTCAGCACCAGCGAGACGATGCGCGCCTGGTCCATGGGCAGGAAGGCGAAGGGCAGCACCGGGGTGAAGCCGGCGAAGAGGTCCGAGACGAACATCCAGAAGGCGTGCGCGGTGGGGCTGGCGCCGTCGTCCGCCTCGTCCAGTTCGGAGCGCAGGCCGAGGGTGGCGCGCGGCGCGCGCTTCAGCGCCTCGGACACCTGCGCCACGTCGGCCGCCCCCATGCCGCCACGTGTGAGGGCCGCCGCGACGGTCTCCACCTGCGCCTGAGCCTCCGCCGCATCCACCGGCCCGTTGCGACGGGCGCGGCGGGCGTCGCGCACCGATTCCGCATCGAGATAGCTGCCGGCCATCATGGACACGGCCGCCGCCGCCGCGCCGGTGGCACCGGCAATCAGCACCGCACGCGGATCGTTGGTGCTCATGGCCACGCCGAAGACGAGGCCGAAGATGGAGACGGTGCCGTCCTCCATGCCGAACACCACATCGCCGATGGACGCCTTGAGCGAGGCGACGACGCGCGACGGCAGCGACATGACACGGTTCTCCAGCCCGATCCCGACACCACTGCTCATGGCACGGCCGGCGGCCTGACGAAAGGGCATTCCAATTCCTTTCGCGTTCCTTTCCGGAATGAAAGCCGACTGAAAGCTGGGAGGGTTTATGCGTGGTTGAGTGGAAAAGCCGGCCGTTTCAAAAGTGCCGCAGGTCCACCACCGGGAAACGCGGGCGCAGGGCGCCCTCAAGGGAAGGGCATCACATGCTGAAATCCTCTGCGACTCTCTTTGCGCGTGGCCGCCTGAAGGCCCTCGCCGGCGCGGCCGTCATCGCCGCCGGCTTGCTTGGCCCGGCTGTCGCCCATGCCGAGAAGCTGACGATCATCGTCGGCGGCATGGAGAAGCAGATCTACCTGCCCGCCGCCCTCACCAACGCCCTCGGCTACTTCAAGGACGAAGGGCTCGAGGTGGAACTCATCAATTCCCGCGCCGGTGTCGAGGCGGAGAATGAGTTGCTCGCCGGCGCCGTGCAGGGTGTGGTGGGCTTCTACGACCACACCATCGATCTTCAGGCCAAGGGCAAGTTCATCACCTCCGTGGTTCAGTTCAGCCAGGCGCCAGGCGAAGTGCAGATGGTCGCGACCAAATATGCCGACCAGATCAAGTCTCCCGCCGACTTCAAGGGCCACACGCTGGGCGTGACCGGCCTCGGCTCCTCCACGGACTTCCTCACCCGCTATCTCGCCTTCAAGGGCGGCCTGAAGCCGGGCGACTATTCCCTGCTGCCGGTGGGCGCCGGAAACACCTTCATCGCCGCCATGAAGCAGGACCAGATCCAGTCCGGCATGACCACCGAGCCGACCATCGGCCAGTTGGTGAAGATGGGCGTCGCGAAGATCCTCATCGACATGCGCACGCCGGAGAAGACCGTGGCGGCCCTCGGCGGCCTCTATCCGGCCGCCTCCTTCTATGTGCAGGCGAGCTGGCTGGAGAGCCATCCGAAGGAAGCACAGAAGCTCGCCAACGCCTTCGTGCGCACGATGCGCTTCATCGCCAGCCACTCGGCGGCGGAGATCGCGGACAAGATGCCGAAGGATTACTACGTCGGCGACAAGGATCTCTACATCCAGGGTCTCGCCGAGGGTAAGGCGCAGTTCACGCCGGACGGCCGCATGCCCGCCGGTGGCCCCGAGACGGTGCTGAAGGTGCTCGAAGCCTTCTCCAAGAACGTGCAGGGCAAGGCCATCGACCTGTCCAAGACCTACACCACGACCTACGTGGACAACGCCGCCAAGACCCTCGGCAACTGACCCTCGGCAACTGACGCCTTTCAGTTGACCCCGGCGCTGCGGCCTTGTCGCGGCGCCCCTCATCACACTCCGACAGAACCAAGGTCGCCGCGCCCCGTGCCGGCGGCGGGAGGAAACGCATGTCCCTTCAGACCCTCGATCCCGCCCGCCCGGCGGTGGTCCCCGGCGTGATGGCCGCCGCCGGCGTCGGCCCGGCCATCGAGCTCGACAACGTGACCCGCCGGTTCCTGACGCCCAACGGCAAGTCCATGACGGCGCTACGGGATTTCAACATGACGGTGGACCGCGGCGAGTTCGCCTGCGTGGTCGGCCCCACCGGCTGCGGCAAGTCCACGACGCTCAACCTCGTCACCGGCCTCGCCAAGCCAAGCGCCGGCGAGGTGCGGGTGATGGGCCAGCCGGTCAACGGCATCCACAAGGACGTGGGCTTCGTCTTCCAGGCGGATGCGCTGTTCCCCTGGCGC
>JAEWBL010000464.1 GCA_023391175.1 Pseudomonadota bacterium | reverse complement strand
GTCCAAGGCCGTCGCCCCAGTGAACCGTCCGGTTCCCGCGCCGAAGGCAAAGACGGCGCCCATGAATGATGCACCCGCGATAAGCCCGATATTGCGCGACAGGTTCAGCGCACCGGACGCCATTCCGCGCTGATCCTGCGCCACATGGGCCAGCGTGGCTGTATTGTTGGCGGCCTGAAAGAGTTGGTAGCCCGGCGTCAGCACGGCGATGGCGAGCAGATAGCCGACGACGCCTATCGTGTCCGGCAAAAATGCGAGCAGAAGCGCGCCGGCCGTCAACAGCATCAACCCGATGGCGAGCACGCAGCCACTTCCCCAGCCATCGACGAGCCGGCCGCTCGGAATCCCGCTGAAGATCGAAATCACCGGTCCGACCGCCATCACGAGGCCCACATCCATCGCCTCCAGACCGAGACCAAGGCTGAGATAGAAGGGGCCGACCACCAGCGTCGCCATCATGACGGCGGCTACCATCACGTTGAGCGCGAGATTGGCCGCGAGGTGCGAAGATATGTTTGGCCACAAACGCAGCGATGGCGCCTTTGCCCGCGGCTGTTCGCCGGGCAGCGTGACAACGGCGAGGACAAGGGCTGGCACCGCCAGCGGGACTTGAATCCAGAAGATGCCGCGCCATCCCGTCATGGGAATGAGCAGGCCCCCGAGCGAAGGGCCGAGCGCCGTCCCGAGCGCCGATACCGTGCCAAGCAGGCCCATGGCCCGCCCGACCCGCGCCTCGCCGGCCGACTGACGCATCATCGCCATGGTGAGCGTCATGAGGAAAGCCGCGCCGATGCCCTGCAGGGCCCGCGCGCCGACCAGGAGCCAGAGGTTCGGCGCAACCGCGCACAGCAGCGAGGCCGTTGAAAAGACCGCCAGACCGACGATGAGCATCCGCTTCAGTCCGTAGGCGTCACCGAGCCGGCCCGCGACGAGGACGGTAACCGTCAGGCCGGCGAGATAGGCGACGACGACCGTCTGGACCTGTGCGAACGGTGCCGAGAATGCGGCGCTGAGCGCGGGTAGGGCGATGTTGGCGATACTGGTGCCAAGCGAGGCCAGCAGCATGGCCATCGCCAATGTCATCGCAACGGGGAACCTCATCTTGCGGGATGTGCCCGGTTCCGCCTGTTTCATGCTCTTGCCCTCTTGCCTGAATTTCGAGTCAGGGGCAGGCTGCCACTTCAAGCTGACTTGAGGTCAAGCATGAAGTTTCTCGATATCGGTGAGGTCGCGGCGCAAAGCGGATTCAAGCCTTCGGCGCTCCGCTATTACGAGGAGGCCGGGCTGATCTCCTCAGCCTCCCGGCACGGCTTGCGTCGGCAGTTCCCGCCGGAGGTGCTGTTGCAGCTCAGGCTCATTTCCATGGGCAAGTCTGCAGGATTCTCGCTGGAAGAAATCGCCGCAATGTTTGGCCGGAACGGCATGCCGGACCTGCCGCGCGACCTGCTTCACCAGAAGGCCGACGAAATCGACCGGCAGATCCACGAACTGACCGCGTTGCGCGACACCCTTCGCCACGTCGCCGACTGCCGGGCGCCGTCGCATATGGAATGCCCGACGTTCCGGCGGCTGGTGGATGTGGCGGGAAGGCGCGGGAAAATGCACCCGACCACGGCGCGGAGAAAACGAGGACCCGGGACGTAAGGCCAGGGCGGCCGAGCGATATTCCGCTTCAACGCACTGGCGGGCCGCGCCGGATAGTGATGAGCACTACGAATTCGCCATAGCACTCTAACGCTCGCGCGAACTCACCTCGGCCAGATTTGCAATGCTCGTTCAAATAGTTCTGCACCGCGTTCCTGAATTTCCTCATCGTTCCACCGCTCCAGTTCCAGCGGAGATCCGCTTGGCGATCCCCCAGTCAGCTCTGGCTGGGGCTACTAACTGCTTCGCTTCGGCCTGAGCCTTTGTAGCCGCTGCCCGCATCGTTCGGGATCATTCCTGCAAGGAGAAGCATTTCCATTGCCAGATCATCAGCCCCTGGCTAGCCTCACGACAACCCAGAAAATGGGCGCGCATAGTAACCATGCGCATCATGGGGCTGGGAGGCCACGGTGGACAACGAGAGGTCCGAACTGCGCTGGGGAGTCGAGCAGCGTCTCGAGTTCATAGAGTTCCGCCTGTTCTGGGAGGGACATGTGAACCGCAGCGACCTGATGGACCAGTTCGGGGTCTCGGTGAACCAAGCGTCCACCGACCTGAACCGCTACATCGGCTTGGCACCCGACAACATGGTCTACGACAAGAGCGCGCGGACTTACGTCTGTGGCCCCGAGTTCAAGCCCCGTTTTCTCGAACCCGACGCAAGCCGCTACCTCGCCCAGCTTCGGTCGGTGGCGGACGGGGTCCTCGACCGCGAGGACTCCTGGATCGCCGATCTCCCACCCTACGCCTCAGCCCCGACCCCGTTGCGCGGCGTCAATCCGGTGACGCTCCGCTCCGTGGTCGGCGCCATACGCCGGTCCGAGGCGATCGAGGTGAAGTACCAGTCCCTGTCCAGTCCGGAGCCGCGCTGGCGCTGGATCGCTCCGCACGCCATCGGGTTCGACGGGTTCCGCTGGCACACACGGGCGTTCTGCCTGACCGACGAAGCCTTCAAGGACTTCCTGCTCTCGCGAATGCTCGAGATTCGAGAGTGTCGGGAAAGCGATGTGTCCGCGATGGACGACCGCGACTGGAATACTGACGCCACGCTGGAAATCGGGCCCCACCCCGCCCTTTCCGAAACCCAGGCCAAGGTCATCGCGCTCGACTACGGGATGCGTGACGGCAAGGCGAAGATCAAGGTCCGGCGCGCACTGCTGTACTACGCGCTCAGGCGTCTCGGGCTTGATACTGATCCCGGCGCGAGGGAGCCGCAGGACCAGCAGATCGTGCTTCTCAACAGGGAGGTCATTCAAGAAGATCATGGATAGACTGTCCCGCATCCTCGGCAGTCGCGACCAAACGACGAGCGAACCGGAAAGCCATGTTCTTGGGCCTTTCGAGATACGGCTGATCGCCGAAGGGAAGCTCGAGAGGCTTGCCGAATTTGCGGCATCTTCTCGCCTCCACGCCGCCGACCCGAAAGGAGATACACCACTCCACCTTGCCGCGCGCATGGGCAATTTGGCCGTCTGCGATCTCTTCATTCGGTCAGGTGCCGACCCCGGTGCACTGAACCACGACCAACAGACACCTGCGGATGAGGCATTTGCCGAAGGTCACGGCCTCGCCGCGCAGCTTCTGTCTTGGCTTGTTGCGGGCCCTCCGGAGACGGAAACGGAGACGGTTGGCGAGCGCCAGGTTTCACTTGTGGTCGAAAATGTCGTTACCGGGTCCGATGGAAATCCGGAGCATCGTGTCGCCGTGTTTCAGGAAACGGAGCCAGCCGATAGGACCGACGACCTGGATGAGCTGCTGACTTTCGAAGCTGAAGCAGAACCAGAGGAATTCTTCGATCAGTACGCGGGCGATCCGGCATCGGGGACGTTCGTAGCGCTCGTCAGTTCGTCACCCGCGGTTTCGTACAATGAGGACGTGGACTGGGATCTCGACCTTTCAGCTGCACCGATTGCTGGAGAGGGCATTGGCTCCAGCGCCGTGGTGACGGCAGATCATGGTGCAGAGAATGACTTCCTGAAAGTCAGGAGCAGCGGCCGGCAATCCGTCAAACGCGCCGTCGTTCAGACAGGCACGCGGCTGTCGATTGACCCGGACCTCTGCATCTCCCGGGCAGACGAAATTCTGACCAAGGGATGGTGCTCCCTCGATGATATCGACCGCCTCGTCGCCGATTGCGATGGGAATGGTGATCTCGAGGAACTGCGCATCAATCTCCGGCGCAACCTGGAAGCAGCGGGCTTCGATCTCGATCACGCGATGGAGCATGACGCCGCTCTTTGGAGCGTCGCCTCGAACACTACATCTGAGGACCTCGCTGACGCGATCGAGGCAGCACTCACACGTCGGACGCGGCTTCCGGGCACACAGCGCTTCGTCATGGACAAATCAGACGAGCTGCAACTGCTGGAGCCCATGATGCGGGCCAAGCAGAACCTTCAGCTGGGCATCCTGGCCTCCGAGACCGCTGTCGAAACGATTCTCGATGTCATCGACGGTATCCGCGACGGTTTGCGAAGCCCCGGATCTGTTTCCCTGAGAACCATCATTCCCGCGCGCCGGGGACATGCGGAGACGTCCGAGGTAATGGCCGCTGCGGAAACCCTGAGGTCGTGGCACAGGACTGGCCGGGTGATGGACGGCAGACGACGAAGAGAAGCACTTGCTGCGCTTGAGGCATTGGATCTCACTCTGGCGTTCCACAAGGATTTGGTCCGCACACTGGAACAGCTCCCAGCGTGTCAGGCAGAGGCCCGTCAGCTGGAAGCAGAATTGCTGCTTTCTGAATCTGCCACTGAGCACCTGATCCGGGAGCATCTGCCTTACGTCAGGCGGTTTGCCTCGCGGAACGTGGAGGAAGGCGAGGATCCAGAGGACGTGTTCCAGGTCGCGTTCATGGGTCTGCAGCGTTCCACAAGGCGATTTGATCCCGAGCGTGGTTATCGCTTTCTCATCTACGCCACTTACTGGATGCGACAGGCCATTACGCGATGGCGTTCTGATGAAGGCGCGGCGATCCGCATCCCCGTGCATCGGAACGAGAAGATCACCAAGCTCGACCGCGCCCTCGAGAGGCTGGACGTGCGGATCGGCGGTGCCGTCTCCGACCTCGAACTTGCCGAAGAGCTCGAATGGACAATCGAAGAGGTCAGACAGTTCCGCGACATCCCGCGCGAAGCCGAATATCCCGCAAGCCTTGACGACTGGGACACCCTGCTGCCCGCGCCTTCAGAAATGAATGTCTTCGACCAAGCAGAAACCGAAATGATCGTGACTAAGGCACTGTCTGATCTACCGGCGCGTCAGGCGGATGTGCTCCGGATGCGCTTTGGTATAGGGCGCGAAACTGACATGACACTCGAGGAAATTGGTCAGATCTACGGCCTGACGCGCGAGCGCATTCGTCAGATCGAGGCAAAGGGCCTTGATCGGCTTTCCCACCCTGGCCACAAGCGTCGGCTCCGGGAATTGCTGGGGATGTGACGGGATGGGTGTAAGAAATGCTCCTCCTCATGCCGGGTCGATGCTCGAGTCCCTTCGTGGACTCGGCTACGCGGCTCCAACTGCACTTGCCGATCTGGTCGACAATTCCGTCGCCGCAAATGCGCGCGACGTCGCGGTTCATCTTGAGTGGGCCGGTCAAGAGAGCTGGGTAAGAATCGTCGATGACGGCGACGGCATGGACGACGTGGCTCTGGAGGCTGGCATGCGCCTTGGCGCTCGCGATCCGAGGGCTGAACGCGCCGCCACCGACCTGGGGCGCTTCGGGCTGGGCCTGAAGACGGCCAGCTTCTCTCAGGCTCGTCGCCTCACCGTCGCCAGTCGGAAGGAAGGTGGACCGGTCGTCTGCCTGCGCTGGGACCTCGATCTTATCGGTCAGGAACCAAGGGCCGACTGGCCGCTCTTCGAGGGGCCGGCGCCGGGATCAGAGCATCTGCTCGCGCCGCTGGACCAGATGGCCCACGGCACTGTCGTACTCTGGGAGAAACTGGACCGTATCGTGACCGATGGTTTCGCGGCCACCGACATGATCGAGCTCGCGGATCGCGCGGAGGCGCATCTTGCGATGACTTTCCATCGCCTCATCGATGGCCAACTACCCATGCTGCGCCTCTCGCTCAATGGCATAGGATTGAAGCCTTGGGATCCGTACCTCCTCGGTCATCCCGGCAAGGCGCTCGAAAGCCCCGAGTATCGGATCCTCCACACCACCGGTGTTACCGTGCAATGCCACGTACTTCCGCATCGCGACATGCTCAAGCCTGCCGAACAGGAAGTCGCGGCGGGGCCCGGAGGATGGACACAGCAAGAGGGTTTCTACGTCTACCGCAACAAGCGTCTCCTTCTCGCTGGGGGTTGGCTTGGCCTCGGCGATGGCGGCAAGCCATGGCTGCGCGATGAAGCTCACAGGCTCGCTCGTATCCGGCTCGACATACCGAACAGCGCGGATTCCGAATGGAAGATCAATGTCCTGAAATCGACGGCCAGCCCCCCGGTGCGCCTGCGATCCCAGCTTCATCG
>JAEWBL010000178.1 GCA_023391175.1 Pseudomonadota bacterium | reverse complement strand
CCTCGGGCAGCTTTCCGGTCTGCCAGAACACGTCGATGGGAATGCCGCCGCGCGGATACCAATAGCCGGCGATGCGCAGGAAGCGCGGCTCCAGCAGGTTCACCAGCCGTTTGCCTACTGCAACCGTGCAATCTTCGTGAAACGCGCCATGGTTGCGGAAGCTGCCGAGATAGAGCTTGAGCGACTTGGACTCCACGAGGTGCAAATTGGGCACGTAGTCGATGACGAGGTGGGCGAAATCCGGCTGTCCCGTCACCGGGCAGAGCGAGGTGAATTCGGGGCAGGTGAAGCGCGCCACATAATCGGCATCGGGGTGGGGATTGGGCACGCGGTCGAGCACCGCCTCCTCGGGGGACGGGGGCAGGGCGCTCTGGGCGCCGAGCTGCAACGGGCGGTCGGTCATCACGCTTCCTTGGGAATGGATCGGCGGCATAGCTTTCGGGTCGGCAATGTTCAACCGCCGTCGGGCGGTTTTGCGACCGATCACCTCTTTGCGATCAAGCCCCTTCGCATAAGCGAAGGTTCGCGCTAGAAGCACGGCGCCTGGAGGGCGCCTCGCCTTCCATTCCCGGGGGCGGGCGAGGTTGAAGGGTGAGGGGGGCCGTCACGGCCCCGAAGGCAGCCATCTGGCCGCCGCCGCTCGCTGCCGCTGGATATCAAGGCGCGGGACACCAAGGGAAGGGACCTTCATGACCGCCATCGTGGATATCATCGGCCGCGAGATTCTCGACAGCCGCGGCAATCCCACCGTCGAGGTGGACGTGGTGCTGGAAGACGGCTCCCTCGGCCGCGCTGCGGTCCCCTCCGGCGCCTCCACCGGCGCCCATGAGGCGGTCGAGCTGCGCGACGGCGACAAGAGCCGCTATCTCGGCAAGGGCGTGTCCAAGGCCGTGGACGCGGTGAACGGCGAGATCTTCGACGCCGTCGGCGGCTACGAGGCCGAGGATCAGGCCCACATCGACGCGGTGCTGCTCGGCCTCGACGGCACCCCCAACAAGGCCCGCCTCGGCGCCAACGCCATCCTCGGCGTGTCGCTGGCGGTGGCCAAGGCGGCCGCGCAGGCGAGCGGCCTGTCGCTCTACCGCTATGTGGGCGGCGTGAACGCCCGCGTGCTGCCGGTGCCGATGATGAACATCGTCAATGGCGGCGCCCATGCGGACAACCCCATCGACTTCCAGGAATTCATGATCCTGCCCGCGGGCGCCTCCTCCTTCGCCGAGGGCCTGCGCTGGGGCGCGGAGATCTTCCACACGCTGAAGAGCGGCCTGAAGAGCGCCGGCCATAACACCAACGTGGGCGACGAGGGCGGCTTCGCCCCCAACCTCGCCTCCGCCGAGGCGGCGCTGGACTTCGTGATGGGCGCCATCGAGAAGGCCGGCTTCAAGCCCGGCGAGGACGTGTTCATCGGCCTCGACTGCGCCTCCACCGAGTTCTTCAAGGACGGCGCCTATCACTATGAGGGCGAGGGCAAGGTGCGCGACATCGAGGCCCAGGTGAAGTATCTGGCGCAGCTCGTCGCCGGCTATCCCATCGTCACCATCGAGGACGGCATGGCCGAGGACGACTGGGCCGGCTGGAAGCTCCTCACCGACACCATCGGCTCCAAGTGCCAGCTGGTGGGCGACGACCTCTTCGTCACCAATGTCGAGCGCCTCTCGCGCGGCATCAAGGACGGCGTGGGCAACGCCATCCTCGTCAAGGTGAACCAGATCGGCTCCCTGACCGAGACGCTGGATGCGGTTGAAATGGCGCACAAGGCCGGCTATCGCACCGTGATGTCCCACCGCTCGGGCGAGACCGAGGATTCCACCATCGCCGATCTCGCGGTGGCCACCAATTGCGGGCAGATCAAGACCGGCTCGCTGGCCCGCTCGGACCGCACCGCCAAGTACAACCAGCTGCTGCGCATCGAGCAGGAACTGGGCGACTCGGCCCGCTACGCCGGCAAGGCCGCGATCAAGTCGCTGGCCTGATTTCTCCGTGCCGCGCGTGTGCGCGGCGGGTGAGGACGGAAACAGGAAAGGCCGCCGCGGGCTCGGGCTCGCGGCGGCCTTTCTTTTTCGGCTCCCGTCAGTCGTCGCCGCGCACGGCGATGGGGTCGCTGTCGGGGAAACTTTCCTCCAGCGCCTCATCCAGCCGCGCGCTGATCGCGGCCTGTTCGTCGCGCACATCGGCGGCGTGCTTGAGGGCGACGATCTGGGTGAGTAGCGCATCGCGCCGCTGCGCCAGATCGGCCATGGAGCGGCCGGCGGCCTCGGCCTCCACGCCCGCAACCAGCGCCGCCTGAAGCTCCGGCGTCATGGCCGGGGCGCCGAGGTCGTCCCACCACGTCTCAACCGCCGGCAGCAGATGGTGCATGAAATGGCCGAGCCCGCCCGCGCCGCCGCCCAGATGGAAGGTCATGTGCTGGCCCATCAGCGGCCAGCGCAGGCCCGGCCCCTCGGACACGGCGGCGTCGATATCCTCCACCGAGGCGACACCCTCCGCCACCAGATGGATGGCCTCGCGCCACAGCGCCGCCTGCAGGCGGTTCGCCACATGGCCGGGCACTTCCTTGCGGATCTCGATGGGGTGCTTGCCGAGCCAGCGGTAGAAGGCCATGGCCCGCGCGATGGCGGCGCGGCTCGCATGCGCGCCGCCCACCACCTCCACCAGCGGGATGAGGTGGGGCGGATTGAAGGGATGGCCGATGAGGCAGCGTTCGCGGTGGCGGCAGCCCTCGGAGATGCGGCTTGCGAGAAGACCGGAGGAGGACGAGGCGATCACCACCTCCGGCGGCAGCACCGCGTCGAGGGCGGGAAACAGTTTCTGTTTCACCTCGTAGCGCTCGGGCGCGTTCTCCTGCACGAAATTGGCGCCGTCAACCGCCGCCACCGGGTCCGGCTCGAAGCGCCAGGCGGTGGGGTCGATCCAGCTTTCGCCACCGAGCTGGGAGAGCACCGGCCATGCCCCGGAAATCAGCGCCTGCGTCGCCTCGCGCGCGCCGGGGGCGGGATCGCTCACCACCACCTCCAGCCCGCGTGACAGGAACAGCGCGGCCCAGCTGGCCCCGATGGTCCCGGCGCCGATCACAGCGACGCGGCGGATTGGGGGATTGAGATGGGACATGGCGCAGCTCCGGAGCGGCAGGGGAGGAGCACCGTTCTAGCAGCTCGCGGCTCGGCACTGCACCGCCACCCGGGGATGGCAGAATTGTCCGAGCTCCTGTCCTCAGCGCGGCAGTTGAGTGATAAGTGCTTCCACGCCCATCCAGATGATCTGTACGCCGATGGCGAAGAGGATGAAGGCGAACAGGCGCACGAGCACATTGGTGCCGGTCTTCCCCAGCACCCGCTCCAGGGTGGGCGCCTCGCGGAACGAGAAATAGACCGTCAGCGACACCGCAATGAGCCCCGCCAGCGCGCCAAGAACGGTGGAGAGCTGGAACAGCGGATCGGTCTTCCAGGTGGGCGTGTGGCCGGCGGCGAGAGCGACGGTCGCGGCGATGGAGCCCGGACCGACCGTGAGAGGCAAGGTGAGGGGATAAAAGGCCTCGTCCTGCGCCCGCGCCTCGTCCAGCTCCACGCCCTCCGCCTTGCCGGGAGCATTGTCGTCCTCGTGCAGGATGTTCCAGCCCACCACCGCGACCACCAGCCCGCCGGCGATCCGCAGCACGGGGAGCGAAATGCCGAAGAACAGCAGGATCTGCGCGCCGATGGCCAGCGAACCGAACAGCAGCAGGAAGCCGTAGATCGCCACGCTGCGGGCGATGCGCTCACGCACCTGCGGCGAGCAGCGGCGCACGAAGGTGAGGAAGATGGGCGCCGTGCCGAGCGGGTTGACGATCGGGAAAAGCGCCGCGAAGACGGTGATGAAGATATTGACCGCGTTGGTCAGATGCATTCGGCACCCCCATGCCGCGCGCGTGGCCCGGGCCTAGTCCTCGATGCGCTCCCAGCCTTGCGGCGAGAGGCGCTCCTGCGGCAGGAAGCGCCGCTTGTAGTCCATCTTTCGCGACCCCTGCACCCAATAGCCGAGATAGACGTAGGGCAGGCCCATCTGCCGCGCCCGCGTCACATGGTCGAGGATCAGGTAGGTGCCGAGCGAGCGGTCCTGCGCCAGCGGATTGTAGAAGGAATAGACCATGGAGAGGCCGTCGGAGAGGATGTCGGTGAGAGCCACCGCCATCAGGTCTCCGGTGCCGCGCTCAAGGATGCGGCTGTCCGGCCCGCGCTTGCGATATTCGACGAGGCGGGTGTGGACGTGGGTGTCCTCCACCATCATGGCGTAGTCGAGCACGCTCATGTCCGCCATGCCGCCGGTGCCGTGGCGGGAGGTCACGTAGGTGCGGAAGAGGCTGTATTGCTCGGAGGTGGGGGTGGGCGGCTTCACCTGCCCCACGATGTCGGCGTTCGCAGCCTTCACCCGCCGGAAGCTGCGGCTCTCCACGAAGTCGGCCACGCAGATGCGGACCGACACGCACGCCTTGCAGCCCTCGCAGGCAGGACGATAGGCGATGGACTGGCTGCGGCGGAAGCCGCCTTGCGTCAGAACGTCGTTGAGCGCAGCCGCGCGGTCGCCGACGAGGTGGGTGAACACCTTCCGCTCCTCCCTGCCCGGCAGATAGGGGCAGGGGGAGGGCGCCGTCAGATAGAATTGCGGTGTGTCGCGGGGGTGCTCACTCACGGGGATCTGGCCTCTGAACCGAGATCATCGCGCCTGCATGCAGGCCCGTCAAAGGCGCAGTCGCCAGGAGGGTGAAATTTCAGCGGATGCGGCGCAGCGCTTCGGCGCGATCGGCGCTGTTGATGACCACCGTGCCGCAGAGAAAATCGTGCAGCAGCCGGCGCCGGTCGTTGAACAGGCCCACGA
>JAEWBL010000063.1 GCA_023391175.1 Pseudomonadota bacterium | reverse complement strand
ATGCCCAAGCATTGAGCGGGCGATGCGTGCAAATTGAGCCGCTTTCACCATCCAGTTGGCCAATTTATACGTTGACAAAAAAGTTTCTTCTCTGGAAACTCCCCTCCATAATTGAGGGGAATAACATGAGCATCGCAGCAACCAACGAGGCGATCGCCGCGCCTGAGGCCGGCACGCTTCAACGCAAGATCAGCTGGACCGGCGCCTTCTGGATCGCGAGCGGCGTGCCCGCCCTCGTGCTCTTCTCCATTGGTGCCATCGGCGCCACGGTGGGCGCGCCGGCCTGGTTCGTGTGGATCCTGTCCATCATCTTCGGCTTCATCCAGGCCTTTTCCTACGCCGAGATCGCCGGCCTGTTCCCGCACAAGTCTGGGGGGGCCTCGGTCTACGGCGCCATCGCCTGGGTGCGCTACGGCAAGCTGCTGGCGCCGTTCTCGGTGTGGTGCAACTGGCTGGCCTGGTCGCCGGTGCTCTCCATCGGCTCGGGCCTTGCGGCGGGCTACGTGCTCTCCATCCTGTTCGCGCCGGATGCCGCCATCAACACCTGGCAGCTCACGCTGGTGGATCTCGGCTGGCTGAAGGCGGGCCTCGCGCTGCGCATCAACGCCACCTTCATCCTCGGCGCTGTGCTGCTGCTCGTCGCCTTCGCCATCCAGCATCGCGGCATCAGCCAGACCGCCAAGGTGCAGGTCATCCTCGGCGTGGTCGCGCTGCTGCCGCTGATCCTCATCGGCCTCGTGCCGCTGTTCACCGGCGACGTGCTCGCCGCCAATCTCGGGCCGTTCGCCCCGCTCGCCAAGGACGAGGCCGGCAAGGTGATCGCCGGCGAGTGGAACATGGCGGGCCTCACCCTGATGGCCGGCGGCCTGTTCATCGCCGCGTGGTCCACCTACGGCTTCGAGACCGCGGTCTGCTACACGCGCGAGTTCCGCGACCCGAAGACGGATACGTTCAAGGCCATCCTCTACTCGGGCCTGCTCTGCATCTTCGTCTTCACCATCGTGCCCATCTCCTTCCAGGGCGTGCTCGGCCTTGGCCAGCTCGTGACCCCGGCGGTGGTGGACGCCTCCGGCACCGTGACGACGCCGGCGGTCTATTCCGGCATCCTCTCCGCCGACATCTATTCCGGCATGGGTGTCGCCAGCGCCATGGCCGACATGATCAAGGGCGGACCCATCGTCCACACCGTGATCGTGGTGATGCTGATCCTCGCGCTCATGCTGGCGATCATCACCTCCATGGCCGGCTCCTCCCGCACGCTCTATCAGGCTTCGGTGGACGGCTGGCTGCCCAAGTACCTCAGCCACGTGAACGAGAACGGCGCCCCCACCCGCGCCATGTGGACCGACCTCGGGTTCAACCTCATCCTGCTGATGATGTCGGACTACGTGTTCATCCTTGCCATCTCCAACGTCTGCTACATCCTCTTCAACTTCCTGAACCTGAATTCCGCCTGGATGCACCGCATCGACCGCCCCGCCTGGGAGCGCCCCTTCAAGGCCCCCGTCTGGCTCATCGGCATGGGTACGGTGCTTGCCTACGTGAACCTGTTCCTGCTCGGCATGGGTGCCGACATCTGGGGCGCGGGCACGCTGGTCACCGGGCTCATCGTATCGGCCGCCATCATCCCGGTGTTCCTGTTCCGGCACTATGTGACGGACAAGGGCCAGTTCCCGGCGGCGATGATGGAGGACATGCACCTCAAGGCCGAACCCGGTGCCGGCACGCGAGCGGGGATGCTGCCCTACCTCGCCCTCGTGCTTGGCGCCGTTGTCATCATCGTGGCCCGCAGCATTGCGGTCTATTGAACGGAGACGAAATGAGCGACCAGGGTATCAAGAGCCGCCCGACGTACGCCCCCATTGCCCCGGACCCGTCCGGACGGCACCACCTCCTGGTGGTTGAGGCGGCCGAGGTCCCGGCTGAAGCGCTGGCGGAGGGGGTTGCCCCCTCCGCCTTCGAGGTCTGGACGGTGGCCCGGCGCAGCGCCGTGCCCTCCGCCCCGGCCATGGAGGAGGCGCCGGGCAGCGTCGCCGTCTTCCGCTCCGTGCCGCACCTGTTTTCCGCGCTGGAGGAGCGGCTCGCCCGCGAAACCATGGGGCTGCGCCTCTATGCGGCCGGCGCCGAGCCGTTCCTGTGGGATGTGTGGGGGCGCGCCGAAAAGGCCGGCCTCAGCCGGCAGGAGACCGCCTTCGCCGCGGTCGGCCCGAAGGCGCGGCGCATCTATTGCGTCCACTGCCGGACCGTAAGCGAGGGTGTTACCACCTCCATCTTCACCTGCCCGGGCTGCGCCGCATCCCTGTTCGTGCGCGATCATTTCTCACGGCGGCTCGCCGCCTTCATGGCGGTCCAGGTGGACGCCGAGGTGCCCGGTGAGGTGCCCGAGGCCGAGGAGCTTTACGCATGACCGCCGCCCAGCCCTTCAATGTGCGCGTGCGCGAGATCGTCGAGCTTGCGCCGAGCCTCAAGCGCTTCTCCTTCGAGCCCGCCCACGGCGGCGTATTCCCGACCCCGCCGGCAGGAGGGCACGTGCTCCTCACCCTGCGCGACGGCGCCCGGGTGATGAAGAACGCCTATTCCCTCGTCTCCCCGCCCTCCGAGCGCGCACGCTACGACATCATCGTGCGCCTCGTCGCCCAGTCGCGCGGCGGCTCCTCCTATCTCCATCGGCGGGTCGCGCCGGGCGACGTGCTGGAGATGGCCAATCCGGTGAGCCTCTTCCCGCTCGCCTCCACCGCGAAGAAGCACCTGCTCATCGGCGGTGGCATCGGCATCACGCCGCTCCTGTCCTTCCTGCCGGAGCTGAAGGCGCGCGGCGCGCGCTTCGAGTTGCACCAGCTCGCGACGCTGGACGAAGTGCCGGTGTTCGAGCGCCTGCTCGCGCCCTATGCGGCGGGCGAGGAAATCCGCGTGCATGGTGGCGGCCGCGCTGCCTTCGATCTCGCCGGCCTGCTGGCGCGCCAGCCGCTCGGCACCCATGTCTATGTCTGCGGGCCGCACAGCCTGATGGAGGCGGTGGCCTCCACCGCCGCCGCGCTCGGCTGGCCCAAGGGCAAGGTGCACAAGGAGAGCTTCGGCGGCGACGTCACCGGCCTTCCCTTCCGCGCCGTGCTCCGGAAGTCCGGCATCGAGGTGGAGGTGGGCGAGAGCCAGAGCCTCTTGGAAGCCATTGAGGCGGCCGGCGTGGAGGCCCCGTGCCTGTGCCGCGGCGGCGCCTGCGGCCAGTGCGCCACGCCTCTCGTCGAGGGCGAGGCGGAGCACCGAGACGACTTCCTCTCCGCGGAGGAGAAGGCGGCCGGCACCCTCATCATGACCTGCGTGTCGCGTGCCCGCGGCCCGCGCATCGTCATCGACCTGTGATCCCGGGAGGTTCCATGACCCTTCAGTTCAAGCCCGCAGAGACCTTCCGCGACACCTTCACCTACAAGAAGTCGCCCGAGGATCTCCTGCGCTTCCCGTTCCCGTTCCCCGAAGACAGCTACATGTATTCGGTGAACATCGAGCCGCACGTGCGCGGGGGGCCCACCGCGGCCTTCCAGGCGGTGTTCGACATCGACGAGCACTATATCGCCGAGTGCAAGGAGCGCGCCCGCATCCTCGCCGAGGACCCCAAGCGCTGCCAGGTGCTGCCGCACATGATGACGGCGGAGTGGGACAGCCTCGAGCTCATCATGGAAAGCCTCGCGGCTGATTATCCCGAGCACTTCACCCTGTCCAAGGACGGCGACGCCTGGACCTGGGTGAACCGACCGCTCGGCATCCAGCAGAGCTTCATCTTCGGCAAGGCGGAGACGCTGCCCTGCGGGCCGTTCGAGTACATCACCCGGCAGGCGCAGGGTGATTTCACCCTCCAGGACCAGCGCGAGGACAACCTCTTCGTGGACGGCGGCATGGTGACGACCCAGGCCGACTGGTCGCTGGAGTTCGATATCGGCATGAGCTTCCAGGAATGGCACGGCCCGGTGCCGCTGGCGCACGAGAAGGGCGTGTTCGACCGCGCCCTGAAGTATCTCCTGCGCCTCCAGTACGGCCAGCCGGTGCGCCGCCTGAACTGGACCATGACGGTGAACCCGCGCCTGGACACCTCGCCGGAGAATTATCCGGTGTGGGGGCCGGACAAGGCGTCGATCACGCCGGAGAACGTGGCGGAGAAGGTGCATCTGCGCGTGGAGCTGCAGACGCTCTATCGTCTGCCCCGCTCCAACGCCATCCTGTTCGGCATCCGCTGCTATCTCACCAGCGTCGCCGACATCGCCAAGGTGCCGAAGTGGCGCCGGCGGCTGCACCGGGTGCTGCGCGACCTGCATCCGGACATCGCCGCCTACAAGGGCATCCCGCGCTTCCGCCAGATGGTCGTGGACCACCTCGCGCCGCTCGACGACGGCTCGCCGACCTCGCCCGGCATCGCGCCGGATGTGGAGAAGATCGAGGCCTGACCTTAAGGCCCGAGAAAGCCAGCCTGCCGCCGCTCAGATCGGCGGCAGGTTGAGCCATTTCTGGAAGGCGTTGAGCACCAGATTGACCGAGAAGGCGGCGAGCAGGATGCCCATGATCCGCCGCAGGAGGCTCGCTCCGCCCTCGCCGAGCACCTTGGCGATGTAGTCGCCCAGCCAGAAGATGGCGAACAGCACCAGCGACATGAGCACCAGCACGCTCACCGTGACGAGGTGCTGGGAGAGCGGCGCGCCCCGGTTGTTGTCCGAGAACAGCACCATGGCGAGGATGGCGCCCGGCCCGGCGATGATGGGGGTCGCGATGGGATAGATGGCGATATGGGTCAGCCGCCGCTCGGGGGCGGGCGTGACGGCATGGGGGGTCATCGCCCCGAAGATCATGGTCATCGAGAAATAGAACAGGATGATGCCGCCGGAGATCTGGAAGGCGAGGATGGAGATGCCCATCGCCTCCAGCAGCATCCGACCGATCAGCGTGAACACCACAAGGATCAGGAAGGCGAAGGCGGTGCCCATGGCCGCCACCTTGTGCCGCTCCTGCCGGTCGAGATGGTCGGTGGTGGCGAGGAACATGCTGAGATGGCTCAGCGGCTCCAGCACGACCCAGAGCGTCACCAGCTGGCTCGCGAACAGGTTCAGATCGTCGATCATCGGCACCCCCTGCACCCCTTATTACCTCAAGGGAATGGGCTGGCAACCGGCAGGCAGGCTCTGCAGCCTTGACATGACGCAACGACAAGCTGAAGCCTTCGGGTACCTTGATCTTGTGTCAGGAGGAAACGCCAAATGGTGCAGAACATAAAAAGCGTACTCATCGGCATGACCGAAGAGGGCATCGATGAGCCCTCTGCCGCGCTCGCCTATGGCCTCTCGCTGGCCCAGCAGTCCGGCGCCCACGCCACCATCCAGGCAGCCTCGCTCAAGGTGGTGATGGGGAACGCCTTCGTCAGCAACGTCGCGACCGGCCTCGTCGCCGCCCACAACCGCCGGCTGAAGCAGCTTGCGCAGGCGGTGGCGGAGCGGGCGCGGGGCGATGCGGCGGCGGCCGGTGTCGCGGCGTCAGTGGAGGCGCCGCAGCTCGCCTATGGGCAGCTGGTGGAGCTGTTCGTCGCCCAGGCGCGGGTCCATGACATCGCTGTGCTCGACGCGGAGGTCGCCACCGTCAATGCCGATCGGGGGCTGATCGAGGCGCTGCTGTTCGAGAGCGGCCGGCCGGTGATCGTGGTGCCGCCCGGCGTGGACACCTTCAGGCACGACCGCGTTCTGATCGCCTGGGACGCCAGCGTGCGGGCGACGCGGGCTGTCAACGACGCCATGGGCATCCTCAAGTCCGCCGCTTCGGTGGAGGTGCTTGCCATCGGCTCGGAAAAGGAGCTGGCGCACGAGGTGCCCGGCGCCGAGCTGGCGCCCCATCTGGCGCGCCATGGCGTCCATGTGGAGGTGAAGAATCTGGTGGTGAGCCCGGATGGCGTCGCCGAGACCCTGCGCGAGCAGGCCGGGCTGATCGGCGCCGACCTCATCGTCATGGGCGCCTTCAACCACTCGCGCATCCGCGAATGGGTGCTGGGAGGGGTCACCGAGTCGCTGCTGGAGGACTGCAAGGTTCCCCTGCTCATGTCCTACTGAGGCCCGCGCGGCCGACCGCGACGCGCCTCAGGCGGCCGCGCAGCCTGTCGCGAAATCCTGTCCCCGCTTTCCACGCCCGCACCACCTCAGGCGGCGGGCGCCTTCAGCGCGCAGCAGCCTTGGAGCGCAGCCTTTGGGCGCGCAGATCAGCTCACCGGCTGCCAGCGGCCGTCCGCCGTGCGGCAGGCGGCGCCGCGGGCGATCTGAGGGCGATTGTCGATATAGATGGTGTGGGAATAGTCGCGGCAGCTCTGGTAGCCGGCGCGATTGTAGGGCGGGCCGGCGATGACCGTCCCGCGCGCGTTGCCGTCGCCCTTCCAGCCGATGGGATAGCCGGGGCCGCCCGTCTCCAGCGCCGAAATCTCGGCGTCGTAGGCGCGCTGCCGGTCGCCATCGTCGAGCCCGTTGCCGATTCCGCCGCTGATGAGGCCGCCGGAGACAGTGCCCGACATCACCGGTGCCGTGGGCAGGGCCGCGAGCGCCGCCGTCGCCTTGTTGCCCGTGTTGTCGGTCGCGCACCCGCCGAGCGCAAGGGCGACGACCGCTGCGAACGCGGGAGGGACGCGGAACACGCGGACGAACATGAACAGGCCTCGGGCAGAACAACGGGCAGGACGGACCCGGGCGAATGCCCGTGCACGTCATCAACGCTCAGACCAGCCCATCGGATCACCGATTGGGGCGACAAAGAGGCTGACGGGCTCTCTTAGGCGCCGCAAGCCTCACTGTGAAGACGGTTTGCCGCAGCCTGTGGCGCCACGGTGTCACCCCCGGGGCCGCGCCGTCCCGAAACGTCAGGTGGGTGGGGGCGGCGCCGCGGCGGCCGGCAGCACCAGTTCGGTCCGAAGGCCGCCGATGGGGGCCGAGCTCAGCTCGAACCGCCCGCCATAGAGCAGGGCCAGCTCGTGGACGATGGAGAGGCCGAGCCCGGAGCCGGGCTTGGACTCATCGAGCCGCCGCCCACGTCGCCCCACATCCACACGCCGCGCGGGATCAAGGCCCGGACCGTCATCGTCGATGGTGACGTGGAAATAGACCCGGTCGCCGGGGGTGCGCGGCCGCTCCACCAGAACCTCCACCTCCACGCGGGAGGAGGCCCATTTGCAGGCATTGTCAATGAGATTGCCGAACATCTCCTCGAGATCCTGCTGCTCGCCGCGGAAATGCACGTCCTCGGGAATGTGCACGTCGATGGCGAGGTCCTTGGTGCGGTGGATCTTCTCCATGGTGCGGGCGAGCGAGGTGATGACCGGGGTCACTTCGCACACGCTCGCCACCACCGAGATGCGGGCCGCCATGCGGGCGCGCTCCAGATGGTGCGCCACCTGGTCCCGCATCACCCCGGCCTGGTCGCGCACCCGCATGGCGAGGGGGTCGTCGCGGGTACCGGCCTCGTTCATCAGCACGGAAAGGGGAGTCTTGAGCGCATGGGCAAGGTTGCCCACATGGGTGCGGGCGCGCTCCACGATCTCGTGGTTGGCGTCGATGAGGGCATTCACCTCCCGCACCAGCGGCACGATCTCGATGGGGTACGTGCCCTCCAGCCGCTCGGCCTTGCCGGAGCGCACATCCGAGAGCGCCTCCGAGATGCGGGTGAGCGGCTTCAGCCCGAACCGCACCTGCACGATGACCACCAGCAGGAAGGCGCAGGCCAGCACCACGAGCGTCGCCGCCAGCGAGAGGTTGAAGGCGGAGATCTCGGCTTCGAGATCGGACGCCACCGCGGCCACCGAGACCACGTAATGGGCATCGGTGCCGAGGTCCACGTCGCGCTCGACGACGCGCAGGGCGACGCCGCCCGGCCCGGTCGCATAGCCCTGCCGCATGAGCCCGGGGCGGCCGCGGATGCCCTGCTCGGCGAGCAGCGGCAGGCTGGCCCCCACCAGCGAGCGCGAGGTGCGCCGCTCAAGCTGGCCGCCGGACTTCAGCGCGATCTGCCAGTACCAGCCGGAATTGGGGAAGGCGAACAGCGGATCGGCGAGCGCCGCCGGATCGGGCAGCCGATCCGGCGCGTTGGCGACGTCGGCGACGATGATCTTCAGATAGATGTCGAGCTGCCGGTCGAACGCGCGCTCGGCGGAGCTGCGGTAGAGGGAGGCGAGCACGAGCCCCACCACGAGCAGCACCACCACAGTGATGGCCAT
>JAEWBL010000434.1 GCA_023391175.1 Pseudomonadota bacterium | reverse complement strand
CCCTTGTACATGCGCTTGAAGCCGGCCAGCGAATCCTTGCCCGCCTGATAATTGGGGGCGATCAGCACCACCTTCTTGAAGCCCTTGTCCTGCGCATACTTGCCGAGAACCTCGTGGTTCTGGTCGTTCTGGTAGGAGGCGGAGAAGAAGAAGGGGCTGCAGCCCGCGCCGGCGATGGTGGAAGGGCCGGCATTGCCGGAAATGAGGAAGGTCTCGTTCGCCGTCACGGGCTTGGCCACCGCGCCCATCACGTTGGAGAAGACGACGCCGGCGACAAAGTCCACCTTGTCGCGCTCCAGCAGGCCCTTCACCTTCTGCACGGCGATGTCGGGCTTCAGCTCGTCATCGACCACCACCACCTCGGTCTCCTGCCCGCCGAGCTTGCCGCCCAGCTCCTTCACCGCCAGCAGGAAGCCGTCGCGCATGTGCTGGCCGAGCACGGCGGACGGGCCGGAGAGGGTCGAGACCAGCCCCACCTTCACCGGATCGGCGGCGGCCGCGCCGGACAATGCGAGGGTGCCGAGGAGCGCGGTGGAGGCGAGAAGTCCCTTGAAACCCATGGCGGTGAAGTCCCCAGTCGTTCGGTCTGACGTCGTTGGTCTGACGTGGCGGCACCCTTGCAGAGCCGCGCGCGGCAGACAAGCCGGGATGTGGGAGTGGGGGGCTCTCCGGGATCGGACGCCGGGCCTCCCCTCTCCCCTTGCGGGAGAGGGGTTGGGGGTGAGGGGGCTGGCGCCGCAATCCCCGGCCACACAGGCAAAAGGGGAAACACCCCTCACCCCAGCCCTCTCCCGCAAGGGGAGAGGGAGCACGGCTGGTGCTTCAACTGGATTTGGCTCGCATTCCGCTGGCGCTGCACGCGTCCGGGGCGCGAGGGCGGTTCTCGGGCGGGCGACGGCCCCGCACGTCTCCTACGCCTGCCGGAACCTTGCCCTGATCCGCCGTTCCAGCTCGTCGCGCACCTCGCGATAGGCGTCGAGGCGCTGCTCGCGGTTGCCGCCTTCGCCGGTGGGGTCGGGGGTGGGCCAGTATTCCACCTTGAGGGCGTTGGTGCGGGTCAGCTCCAGTGCGCGGTGGTGGGCATCGGGCGAAAGCGAGATGGCGAGGTCGAAGTTCAGCCCCTCATATTCCTCGAGGTCCTCGACGCTCTGCGGCCGGTGCTTCTTCACGTCGAGGCCGATCTCCTCCATCACCGCCGTGACGAAGGGGTCGGGATCACCGGCGATCACGCCGGCCGAGCCCACATAGATGGACTTGCCGAACAAATGCCGGGCGAGCGCGGACGCCATCACCGAGCGCACCACGTTCTGTCCGCACATGAAGAGAACCGATTGCGGCCGCGCTGAGCGCTGGGGCGCCGCAGGGGGCTCCATCGTCGCTCAGCCTTTCCAGTGCAGGGCGCAGATGAGCGTGAACAGGCGGCGGGCGGTGTCGAAATCCACCACCACCTTGCCGTCGAGGCGTTCCTGCAGCAGCGTCGATCCCTCGTTGTGGAGGCCGCGCCGGCCCATGTCGATGGCCTCGATCTGGCTCGGGGAGGCGGTGCGGATGGCGTTGTAATAGCTCTCGCAGATCAGGAAATAGTCCTTCACCACCTTGCGGAAGGGGGTGAGGGAGAGGTGGTGCTGCACCACCTGGTCGCCGCTCTCGCGCTTGATGTCCAGCACGAGGCGGTTGTCGGCGAGCGAGATGAGAAGCTGGTAGGGCCCCTCGCCGGGATCGCCGCAGGGCAGGAAGCTGTTGTCCTCGATGAGGTCCCAGATGGCGGTGGCGCGCTCGTGCTCGATGTCCGGGCTGCCGGCGTGGCCGATGGAGGCGTCGTCGAGGGTCACGGCGCAGAGGCGGGCCGTGGGGCTCCTCTCCGGCTTGTCGCTCATCCTATTCCCCCGTCATCTGTTGCTGCGGATGGAGACCGACCGCCCGTGCGCGTCCAGCCGTTCCACGGCGGCGAGGCGCACGGCGGCCGGCCCGAGCTTTTCCAGCGCGTCGGCATCGAGCTTGAGGATGGACGTGCGCTTCATGAAGTCGAGCACGCCGAGGCCGGAGGAGAAGCGGGCCGAGCGGGCGGTGGGGAGCACGTGGTTGGTGCCGCCCACATAATCGCCGATGGCCTCCGGGGTCCAGGCGCCGATGAAGATGGCGCCGGCGTGCCGCACCTTCGCGGCCAGCGCGTCGGCATCCGCCGCGTGGATTTCCAGATGCTCGGGGGCGATGCGGTCCACCAGCGGGATGGCGTCGGCGAGGCTGTCCACCAGGAAGATGGCGCCGTGGTCGCGCCACGAGGCGGAGGCGATCTCGGCGCGCGGCAGGGTGGCGAGCATGCCCTCCACCGCCTTTTCCACCCGATCCGCCAGCTCCGGCGAGGAGGTGATGAGGATGGACTGGGCGGCGGTGTCGTGCTCCGCCTGGGCGAGGAGGTCGGCGGCGATGAAGTCGGCGCTCGCGTCGCCATCGGCGAGGATCAGCACCTCGGAGGGGCCGGCCACCATGTCGATGCCGACCTTGCCGAACACCTGGCGCTTGGCCGCCGCGACGAAGGCGTTGCCGGGGCCGACGATCTTGTCCACCGGGCGGATGGTTTCCGTGCCGTAGGCCAGCGCGGCCACCGCCTGCGCCCCGCCCACGCGATAGACCTCATGCACGCCCGCAAGGCGCGCGGCCGCGAGCACCAGCGGCGCGATCACGCCGGCCGGGGCGGGCACCACCATGACGATGCGCGGCACGCCGGCCACCTGCGCGGGCACCGCATTCATCAGCACGGACGAGGGATAGGCCGCGGTGCCGCCGGGCACGTAGAGGCCCACGGCGTCCACGCTGGTCCAGCGATGGCCGAGGGTAACGCCGGCCGCATCCACATAGGTCTCGTCGGCCGGCTTCTGGCGGGCGTGGTGCGCCTCGATGCGCGCCTTGGCGAAATCCAGCGCCGCGCGGGTCTCTTCGGGGATGGAGGCGAGGGCCGCGTCCAGCTCGGCGTCGCTCACCCTGATGCCGAGGGCGTCGAGGTCCACCCGGTCGAAGGTGCGCGACAGGTCCACCAGCGCCCGGTCGCCGCGGGCGCGGACGTCGGCGATGATGGCGGACACCTTGTCCTGCACGTCCACGGACGCCTCGCGCTTGGAGCCGAGGAAATCGATGAAACGCTCGGGGAAATCAGGCTGGCTGATGGTCAGGAGGATCGGCATGCCGCCTTGCTAGAGCAGGTTCGCGCGCGAGGGAAGCCCCAAGCGGTGCGGCAGGCCCGGCGACGCAACCGTGCCGCGCCGAAGAGCCCATCCGCGCGACGTCGGCGTCAGTGCGGGGCGGGGCTCGCGGTGGCGAAGGCATCCTTCGGCCAGAGCGGACGGGAAAACAGATAGCCCTGCCCGAGCTGGCAGCCCTGCCCGCGCAGGAAATCGGCCTCCGCCTCGGTCTCCACGCCCTCGGCGACGGTGATGAGGCCGAGCGTGCGCCCGAGGCTGATGATGGCGGCGATGATCTTGCAGCTCTGCGCCTCTGTGGCGATGCGTCGCGTGAAGGAGCGGTCGATCTTGATCTTGTCGATCGGCAGCTCGTTGAGGTGGCGCAGGCTGGAAAAGCCGGTGCCGAAATCGTCGAGGGAAATGCGCACCCCCGCGGCCTTGAGGGCGGCCAGCGAGCGGCGCGCGGTCTGGAAGTCCAGGAGCAGGCCCGTCTCGGTGATTTCGAGTTCGATCTGCTCCGGAGGTATGTTCAGCTGCTTCAGCAGATCGAGGATGCGCCGCGGCAGGTGCGGGTCCACGAGCTGGACGGGTGAGAGGTTGACCGCCACCGGCAGGGCGGTGCCGCACGCCGCGATATCCTCCCCCACCCGGCGGAGCATTGCGGTGAACAAAGGGTCGATCAGGCCTTCGTCCTCGGCGATGGGAATGAACTCGGCGGGGGAGAGAAGGCCGCGCTTGGGGTGCTGCCAGCGGGCCAGCGCCTCGCACCCCACCGTCTCGCCGCTCTTCAGGTCGACCACCGGCTGGTATTGCGCCACGATCTCGCCGGTCTCCAGCGCGCGGCGGAAATCGATCTCCAGAAGCCGGCGCTCGCGGCCGCGGGCATCGAGGTTTGAATCATAGAGCGCGTAGCAATCCTTGCCCGCAGCCTTGGCCTGCCGCAGGGCCTTCTCCGCCGCCTGCAGCAGCACCGTCACCGACGACCCGTCGCGCGGGTATTTGCTGATGCCGATGCTCGCCGTGATGTCGACACGCGCGCCGTTGCAATCGAAGGGTTCGCGCAGGCGCGACAGGATGCGGCTTGCGAGGCGGAACAACTCGTCGGTCTCGTCCGCGCCCATGGGAAAGAGGACGGCAAACTCGCCGCTGCCCAGGCGTGCGACCATGCCGCTGCGGTGGGGCACCGAGACGAGGCGCGTCGCCAGCTGGCGCAGGACATCGTCGCCGGCGCCATGCCCGTGTGCCTCGTTGACCGAACGCAGAAGGTCCACATCGACCACGAGGAGGGCGAGGCGCGTGCCCCTGGCATGGGCGTCCTTCAGCGCGCGGCTGAAATCCGCTTCGAACTGAATGCGGTTGGCGATGCCGGTGAGGCTGTCGAACGCGGAGGCGTCGTCGGCCTGCTTCTGCGTTTCCCGCTGCTGGAGCACCAGCCGGCGCAACTGGTGCTCGCGAACGATCAGTAATGCGATGAGCGCGAGGGTCGCGACGGTCCAGCCCGCGAAAACCTCATCCAGATGCCACTCTTCGTGTGCCTCGCCCATGGTGAACAGGGAATGGACGAGGTGTGCGCGCAGGAGGACCAGATAGGTCGCGATCGATGCGAGAAGGATGCTGCCGTAGATCAAAAACCAACGACGTCGGGATGAGGAGTCTGGAGGCAGCGAGGACATGGTTCTACGAATGCGATCCTCTGCCAGTCTCCGGCCTGCCATCGAGGGCCAGGAGCCGAACTCCATCACGCGGCGGGCAGGTCTCAGCAAGCTTAGCCTTGGCCGCGCAGTTCGCAAGCCTCATCAGCTGCTTGTTTAACAGTTTACGGCGGAGACCCGTCGCCGGATCACCTGCGTCTTCAAGTGTCGGGAGGCGGGGAATACCGCCGCTCAACCCTGTCCCGTGCTACCGCCGACGCCGGCCGCAGGGGTGGCACCCTCGGGATGCTTTGGTGCATGGGTGCAGCCCCAGGCGGGGCCGAGATCCCTGAGGCCGGCCTCGATGCACTCCACTTCGAGCCGCACCTCGGCTCCGCCGGAAAAGGTGAGATAGACGAAGCCCGAGGGCGCATCGCCGGCCATGAAGGTGACGGCGAGGAGATTGAGCACGCCGGTGCGCCGGGCCTCTTCCATGCCGCGGCACTTCACGTCCCGCACCCGCTCGAAATGCAGGCCGGTGCGGCGCCGCACCGTCTCGTTGGCGAGCACCTTCTGGTCCCAGTCGAAGCGGTTCAGCACCAGGGCAAAGCGCTGGAGCCGCGGCAGGAAACCCATGTCCACCGTCTTCACCACCGCATCCTGAAGATGGGCGGAGAAAATGGCGAGGTCTTCCTCGTCGAGGGCGATGAGTTTCAGGTTTTCCATGGCAACGCAGCCTCTTGGGCAGCCTCTTTGGGGCGTGAACCGCAGATAGCGACGCCACCCGTCTGCCGCAAGGGGCGCACGCGCAGAGCGGTAGTGCGCCCGCCCCGTTTAGCCCGGCCC
>JAEWBL010000672.1 GCA_023391175.1 Pseudomonadota bacterium | reverse complement strand
GGTCGCGGAATACGCTCGGGCGCCGCGCGGGCGGTTTTGCACGGCTTCGCTCAAGCGCCGCGCTGGCTTGGATCGTCAGGCGGCTTGAGGCCGCCCTCAGATCACGTAGGACTTCAGCGGCGGGAAGCCGTTGAACGCCACCGCCGAATAGGTGGTGGTGTAGGCGCCGCACGCCTCGATGATGATCTTGTCGCCGATCGAGAGCGAAAGCGGCAGCTCGACCGGGGTCTTCTCATACATCACGTCGGCGGAGTCGCAGGTCGGGCCGGCGAGCACGCAGGGGGCGGTGTCGTCGCCGTCGCGCGGGGTGCGCAGCGGGTAGCGGATCGCCTCGTCCATCGTCTCGGCGAGGCCGCCGAACTTGCCGATGTCGAGATAGACCCAGCGCATGGCGTCCTGCTCGGACTTCTTCGAGATGAGGACGACCTCGGTCTCGATCAGGCCGGCATTGCCCACCATGCCGCGGCCCGGCTCCATGATGGTCTCCGGGATGGCGTTGCCGAAGTGGCGGCGCAGGGAGGCGAAGATCGCCTCGCCATAGGAGATGGCGCCCGGCACGTCCTGCAGGTAACGGGTGGGGAAGCCGCCGCCCAGATTGACCATGGACAGCGAGATGCCCCGCTCGGCGCAGGCGCGGAAGATCGCGGCGGCAGAGGCGAGCGCGCCGTCCCAGGCGTGCACGTTCTTCTGCTGCGAGCCCACGTGGAAGGACACGCCATAGGCGGCGAGGCCGAGGCGATGGGCGTGCTCCAGCACGTCCGCGGCCATCTCCGGCTCGCAGCCGAACTTGCGGGACAGCGGCCATTCGGCGCCGGCACCGTCGCAGAGGATGCGGCAGAACACCTTGGCGCCGGGGGCGACGCGGGCGATCTTCTCGACTTCCTCATAGGAATCGACGGCGAACAGGCGCACGCCCAGCTTGAAGGCGCGCTCGATGTCGCGCTCCTTCTTGATGGTGTTGCCGAAGGAGATGCGGTCGGCGCCCGCGCCGGTGGCGAGCACCATGTCGATCTCGCCGGTGGAGGCGCAATCGAACGAGGAGCCGAGCTCCTCCAGCGCCTGCAGGATGGCGGCATCGGGGTTCGCCTTCACGGCATAGAACACGCGGGTGTCCGGCAGCGCGCGGGCGAACGAGAGATAGTTGGTACGGACCACGTCGAGGTCCACCACCACGCAGGGGCCATCCACTCGCCGGGTACGCAGGAATTCGCGGATGCGATCGGTCATGGATACCTCCCCGTGACCTGAAGCCAGTGAAGCGCAGGGAACTGCGCGACGACAGGACGGACGCTCCTTCTGGGAGAGCCCGGGGCACGCGCTCGCATTCGCCCGGCGATGTGGACACGCCGAACGTCTGCGGGCCGTACCCGCTTCGCCGGGGCTTTACCCGGCCGCATCATCGGACCGAACGGCAGCAGAACCGCCCGCTTGGCCGCAAGGCAAAGCAGGAGCGAGGACGACTGCGCACGATTGGAGAGGGAGAGTCCCGCTCCGCACGGCCGGCAAGATGTAGTGCCTCTTTAGTAACGCCGACCTTTGGAGGGCCGACCGAGACCAAAAAAGCCCTTACGTCGTTGCTTCAAGTCACGTCCCCCGCATTGAGGAGCGGGGTGGGCCGGTTCCCTCCGGCTTGTCGATCGTCCTGGCAGCTTTCCGGCCTCTTGTCCGGAGATCCTACCGACCGACACGCGACCACAGGCACGTGCGAATTTGGGCAACGCGGATGTAGGGGATTCGTACCGCCTTCGCAAGGGGCAATTTGATGAAGATCAGTGCAGGCGCGCAGGGCAGGTCTGACGAGATCGCGCAGGTCGCGGCGCGATCCGCCGGAAGCCGCCATTTTCACGCAAGCTGCACGGAAGGCCGTTGCCCTACCTTGCTTCCGCGCGGCCTGTTGCGGTGCGGCATTTGTGCAGTTCCAGCACGGGGTTGCGCCGGATCGCCGCGCGTCGCGCTCTGCCCTTGATTGGTATCAATACAAGGAGCAAGGTTGCTGCATAATCTTAGAACAATGAGGATCCACCCGCGATCCCGTCTGCCGCCGCAGGGTTCGGAATGACCTACGACCATTTCTTTGCCGACGCCATCGACGCCCTGCGCAAGGAGCGCCGCTATCGCACCTTCGCCGAGATCGAGCGGGACGCCTCGCGCTTCCCGCGGGCGGTGTGGCACTCGCCGGGCGGTCCGCGCGACATCGTGGTGTGGTGCTCCAATGACTATCTCGGCATGGGCAGCCATCCCGACGTGGTCGCCGCCATGTGCGAGGCGGCCAAGGCGCGCGGCGCCGGCGCGGGCGGCACCCGCAACATCTCGGGCAACAGCCATGAGATCGTGATGCTGGAGCGCGAGCTGGCCGACCTGCACGGTAAGGAATCGGGCCTCGTCTTCACCTCGGGCTACATCTCCAACGCCACCGGCATCTCCACCATCGTCAAGCTGATCCCCGACTGCGTGGTGATCTCGGACGAGCTGAACCACAATTCCATGATCGAGGGCGTCCGCCACGGCGGCCGGCAGAAGGCCATCTTCCGCCACAACGACCTCGACCATCTCGAAGAGCTGCTGAAGGCGGCCGGCGACCGGCCCAAGCTGGTGGTCTTCGAGAGCGTCTATTCCATGGACGGCGACATCGCCCCCATCGGCGCCATCTGCGAGCTGGCCGAGCGCTACGGCGCCATGACCTATCTCGACGAAG
>JAEWBL010000523.1 GCA_023391175.1 Pseudomonadota bacterium | reverse complement strand
CGCTCGCCGCGACCGCCCCCCTTCTCGCCACCGCGCTCGCCACCGGGACGATCGCCGAAACGGCGGCCTTCGCCGGCCGGACGCTCGCGACGCGGCGCGCCCGGCGGACGGCCGGGACGCCACACCTCGATCAGCTCGGGCTCGGCGGGAGCGGCGTCGGCCGCGGGACCCTCGGCAACGACCTTTGCGGCGCCTTCAACCGCCTCTGGGCCACCGGGGGCGGCGGGGGCCTCGACCTCGGCCGCGACTTCGGCGGCGGTGGGATCGCCGGACACCTCGACCGCCTCGGCAGCAGCTTCGGCCTCGGCCGCATCGGCCAGAACCACGTCGGCGGGGGTTTCTTCGGCGGGCGATTCCTCAGTGGGAACATCCTCGGCGGGCGCCTCAACAAGCGCCTCGTCCACCGATTCGGCCGGCGCTTCCGCCGGGGCGTCGAACAGGAGATCCGCCTCGATGGCGCCTTCCGGCAGCGGGGCCAGCTCCACGGGGGCGGCTTCCGGTGCGGCGGCGGGGGCCTCGGCCTCCGGCGGCGGCGGGGGGCGCCGCTCCATGCGATAGCCCAGCGACTTCAGGATGGAGGCGAAATCCTCCCCCGAGCAGCCGGCCAGCGAGGTCATGCCCACGGTGACGGTGAAGCCACGGCCATCCACGGCCCCGGCCGGCTTGGGGCCGGGGGAGTTGGGCCGCCACGCCAGCGCGGGGCGGATGAGGTCGGCGAGGCGCTCCAGAATGTCCACGCGCACCGCGCGCTCACCGCACACGCGGAAGCCGACGGCGCGATAGAGCCCCTTCTGCACCTCGTGATCCACCGGAATGGAGGTGCGGCCCGAGGCGGCAAGGTGCGGCAGCTCGTCGAGGCCCTTCTGGGCGAGGCCGCCGTGCTTCAGCGCATAAAGCTCAGCCGCCAGCGCGCGCGGGGCGGGCTTCAGCAGGGCCGGCAGGTAGATGTGATGGGCGCCGAAGCGCACGCCATGGCCACGCAGGGTGGCGCGGGCGGCCTGATCCAGCCCCTTCACCTCGTCGGCGACGCGGGCGCGCTCCAGCACGCCGAGGCTCTCGACGATCTGGAAGGCGATGCCGCGGGCGATGCCGGTGATGTCCTCGGCGGTGCCGAGCTTGGTGAGCGCGCCGAGCAGCTTCTCGATATGGGCGGCCACCCACAGGGTAAGGCGCGCCTCCACCTGGTCGCGGGCCGGGCCGGTGAGGTGCTCGTCGGCGATGATCTTGAAGCGCGGCTTCAGCACCTCGTCACCGGGGATGAGCTTGGCCACAGCCTCGCCCGTCCAGCGGATGGTGCCGTCGAAGGTGAGGACGAACGCCTCGTCCACCGCCTGCGACAGGCGCTGGGCGCGCTGCTCGATCTCGCCGGCCAGCGCCTGCTGGGCGGCGGCGCGCAATGCCTTGGCCTCCTCGCCACCGGCCGCGGCTGCGGGATCGGGGGCGAACTGGAAGCCGTGGAGGTGGCCGATGACGTGGCCTTCGACGGTAACGTCACCGGTCTTGCTGATTTCAGTTTCGAGCATCGTGTTCTCTCGCAGGCGCCGCATGAGCACGCTGGTCCGCCGATCCACGAAACGCTGGGCTAGCCTTTCGTGCAACGCATCCGACAGCTTGTCCTCGACCCCTCTCGTGACGCCTTGCCAGTGCTCCGGATCCCTGAGCCAGTCGGGCCGGTTCGCGACGAAGGTGAGGGTCCTCACCTGCGCGATCCGGTTCGACAACGTGTCGATGTCGCCTTCTGCGCGATCGGTCAAGGCGATTTGACGCGCGAACCAGTCATCTGGGATGCGGCCACCCCCCTTTATGTGCCCGAAAAGGGTGCCCACCAGCTCCGCATGGGCGCCCGGGGAGACCTTGCGATAGTCGGGCACCTGGCAGGCATCCCACAGCCGTTCCACGTCGGCGGCGCCGTCGAGACGGCCCGTCACCTCCATGTCCCGGCTCATGATTTCAAGCACCGCAACGTCATCGGCGGTGGGCGCGCGGGTCAGCCCCTCCTCCTTCGGCAGGCGCGAAAGGGAGGCGAGGAGCGCGGCGGGCGACTGGAAATCCGCGACGGCGTTGCGCCATTGCAACACCTTCGCGGTGTCGAACACATGCTCCTCCAGCCGCGAGACCAGTTCCTCCTCGAACGGTGGACAACGTCCCGTCGTGCCGAACGTGCCATCGCGTGTCGCACGGCCGGCGCGCCCGGCGATCTGCGCCATCTCGGAGGCGTTCAGCTTGCGATACTGCCAGCCGTCGAACTTGCGGTCCGAGGCGAAGGCCACATGGTCCACGTCGAGGTTGAGGCCCATGCCGATGGCATCGGTGGCGACGAGATAATCCACGTCGCCGGACTGGTAGAGCTCCACCTGCGCATTGCGGGTGCGCGGCGAGAGGGCGCCCATCACCACCGCCGCACCGCCCCGCTGGCGGCGGATGAACTCGGCGATGGAATAGACCTCGTCCGCCGAGAAGGCGACGATGGCCGAGCGGCGCGGCAGGCGGGAAATCTTGCGCTCGCCGGCGAAGGAGAGGGTGGAAAGGCGCGGCCGCACCACCACGTTCACCCCGGGAATGAGCTTTTCCACCAACGGGCGCATGGTGGCCGAGCCGAGCAGCAGCGTCTCGTGGCGGCCGCGCCGGTTCAGGATGCGGTCGGTGAAGACATGGCCGCGGTCGAGATCGGTGGCGAGCTGGATCTCGTCGATGGCGACGAAGGCCACGTCGAGATCGCGCGGCATGGCCTCCACGGTGGAGACCCAGTAGCGGGCATTCTTCGGCTTGATCTTCTCCTCGCCGGTGATGAGGGCGACCTTCTCCGCCCCCACCCGGTCGACGATGCGCTGGTAGACCTCGCGCGCGAGCAGGCGCAGCGGCAGCCCGATGATGCCGCTCTCATGGCCGAGCATCCCCTCGATGGCGAGGTGGGTCTTGCCCGTATTGGTCGGGCCAAGGACCGCGCTCACCCCCCGCGCCCTCAGATTGCGCGGCAGCACGGCCCATCGGGTGACGTCGTCCATCGGCTCTGGCGCAATCCACGTAAAGGAGGGGTGTCCCTGTATCATATCGGGACGCGGGGGCGATGGCGAAAGGGGGCGCGCGGACATTCGCGGAACGGGAGGGGAGCGAATCAGGTGAGGGGCAGGGTTCGCGGGGTGTTCTGCTGCTCGGGCTGATTTCCTCCCCTCTCCCCTCGCGGGAGAGGGGCTGGGGGTGAGGGGGCTCTCGGGCCAAATGCGACAGCACGCCCAAACGGCGCCACACCCCCTCACCCGTCTCGCGGCAAAGCCGCGATCCACCCTCTCCCGCGAGGGGAGAGGGGAAGCGCCTGGGCCGAGGCGTGTCCTGCCCCACCCATAGCCTTGACTTGATGCGGCTTTTCCTTCCCATGGAGGTAGGGCGGCGCGGCAGCACGCGCCGGGGGCGTGGAGGCAGCGGTGTTTCTGAAATGGGCTGAACTTTCCTCACCGGCACTCGCAGCGCTGGACAAGACCCGCATGGTCGCCGTCCTGCCCGTCGCCGCCGTGGAGCAGCATGGCCCGCACCTGCCGCTGGGCACCGACCTCTTCATCGCCGAGGGCTATGTGGAGCGCATCGCCTTCATGGTGCCGCGCGAGGTGGACGCGGTGTTCCTGCCCGTGCAAGCGGTGGGCAAGTCCGACGAGCACATCTCGTTTGCCGGCACGCTGACCCTCTCCCCCGCCACCGCCATCGCCGCCTGGGTGGAGCTGGGCCGCAGTCTCGCCCGCGCCGGGGTGCGCCGCCTCGTGCTCATGAACACCCATGGCGGCAACGTGCCGGTGATCGATCTTGTGGCGCGCACGCTGCGGGTGGACCACAAGATGCTGGCCGTCACCTGCTCCATGCACCGCTTCGGCTATCCGGTGGGCCTGTTCTCCGACCACGAGCGGGCGCACGGCATCCATGGCGGGGAGATCGAGACCTCGCTGATGCTCGCGTTCCGCCCCGAGCTGGTGGACATGAGCCACGCCGGGCCGTTCCCGCCCTATTCCATCGCCATGGAAACCGAGTTCCAGCGCCTGCGCGCCAACCACCCGGTCGGCTTCGGCTGGCTGGCGGAGGACCTCAGCCCCGACGGCGCCATGGGCGACGCCACCCACGCCACCGCGCTCAAGGGCGAAGCCGCCTACGAATACGGCTCCCGCGCCTTCGTGGAGCTTTTGAAGGACGTGGCGGCCTTCGACCTCGCGCGGCTGGAGCCGCATGCGTGAGGGGGACGGGGACGGCAGACGAAAGCGCGTGCTCCCCATGTCACTGTGTCATCCCCCGGCTTGTCCGGGGATCCACGGTTGGGCTGGATCCGGCTCTCGAACATGGCTCAGGCGGCGCAGTGGATCGCCCGGATGAGCCGGGCGATGACGGCGGGAAGGGAGCGCTTCAGTAGCCCGGCCCTGACGGCGCAATAATCGCTCCCCTACCCCCGCTCCGCCCCCGCAATCAACTCCGGCAGCCGGGCGCGGTTCAGCGCGAGCCATTGCAGGGCGAGGATGAGGAAGCCGTTGATGCAGCGCCCCTGCGCGATGGCGGCGAAGGCTTCGTCCACCGGCACGGCGAAAGGCCGGGTCGTCTCCGTCTCCGCCACCGATCCCGCCCGCTCGGGCAGGCGCGCGGCATCGAGGATGCCGAGATAGAGCAGCACGCGCTCGTCGCTCACCCCGGGCGACGGGGTGAAGGTGAGCATGGGCAGCAGCAGGCGCGGGGTGACGCCCGCTTCCTCCTCGCACTCCCGCCGGGCGGCGTCTTCGGGCTCCTCGCCCGGCTCCACGATGCCGGCGACGATCTCCACCAGGTCGCCGCGGTCGTGGACGAGGTGCGCCGAGAGGCGGAACTGGCGGATCAGCACCACGTCATCGCGCGCGGGATCATAGCCGAGCACCCCCACCGCCGTGCCGCCGCGCACGATGTCGCGCACCTGGGCGTCGCTGGTGCCGTCGGAATGGTGCAGCACGAGGCGGTAGCGCTCATAGGGGCGGAAGCCCTTGGCGAGCAGTTCCGGGCCTTCCACGTCCACGCGGGCGGGGCGGTCTTCCATTTCGCTCACTGGCGCACCACCCCGTGGCCGGTGGCGTCGAGATTGAAGGCGGCCGCGAACAGGGCGCGGGTGTAGTCCTCCTTCGGGTGCTCGAACACGTCGTGGGCCGGCCCCTCCTCCACCATCTTGCCGTTGCGCATGACGAGGATGCGGCTCGCCAGCGCCGACACCACCCGCAGATCGTGGGATATGAACATGAAGGTGAGGTCCCGCTTCTTCTGCAGCGCGCGCAGGAGGTCGACGATCTGCGCCTGCACGATCATGTCGAGGGCGCTGGTGGGCTCGTCCAGCACCACGAAGGAGGGCTCCAGCGCCATGGCACGGGCAATCGAGATGCGCTGGCGCTGGCCGCCGGAGAATTCGTGCGGATAGCGATGCCGCGTCTCGGGATCGAGCCCCACGTCGGCGAGCGCCGCAATCACCCGCGCCTCCCGCTCGTCGGCGGTGAGCTTGCGCTGGTGGACCAGCAACCCCTCCCCCACGATCTCCGCCACCGACATGCGCGGCGAGCGCGCGCCATAGGGGTCCTGGAACACGATCTGCAGGTCGGAGCGCAGCGGCCGCATGGCCTTGAAGCTCAGGGCATCGATGGGCTTGCCGAGGAATGCGATGGGTCCGGTGCTGGAGATGAGCCGCAGCAGCGCAAGCCCCAGCGTGGTCTTGCCCGAGCCCGATTCCCCCACCACGCCCAGCGTCTCGCCCCGGCGGATGGCGACGGAGACCCCGTCCACCGCCTTCACGTGCCCCACCGTCTTGCGCAGGATGCCGCGCTTGATGGGGAAATAGACCTTGAGGTCGTTCGCCTCCACCACGATGGGCGCATCGGGGGCGATGGGCGCGGGGTCCGGCTTGGGCTCGGCCTTGAGCAGCGCCTGCGTATAGGGGTGCCTGGGGTGGAGGAAGGTTTCCTCCGCCCCGCCCTGCTCCACGATCTCGCCCTTCTGCATCACGCACACGCGGTCGGCGATCTTGCGCACGATGCCGAGGTCATGGGTGATGAACAGCATGGCCATGCCGAGCCGCGCCTGAAGCTCCTTCAAGAGCTTCAGGATCTGCGCCTGCACGGTGACGTCGAGGGCGGTGGTGGGCTCGTCGGCGATCAGCAGGTCGGGCGCGTTGGCGAGCGCCATGGCGATCATCACGCGCTGGCGCTGGCCGCCGGACAATTGGTGCGGATAGGCGTTGAGCCGCTCCTCCGGCTGGGGAATGCCCACCTCGGCAAGCAGTTCCAGCGTGCGGGCGCGGGCGGCGTGGGCGGACATGCCGCGATGGAGGATCAGCATCTCCCCCACCTGCCGCTCGATGGTGTGGAGCGGGTTCAGCGAGCTCATGGGCTCCTGGAACACCATGGTGATGTTGTTGCCCCGGATGCCCCGCAGTTCCCGCTCGGACACCGTGAGCAGGTCGCGCCCCTTGAACAGGATCTCGCCCGAGGGATGGCTCGCCGAGGGATAGGGCAGCAGCTTCAGCACCGACAGCGCCGTGACCGACTTGCCGGAGCCGGATTCGCCGACCAGCGCCAGCGTCTCGCCCTTGGCGAGATCGAACGACACGGTCTTCACCGCCAGCGCCGGCGGCGCGCCATCGCCCCGGCGGAAGGCGACGGAGAGGTCGCGGACGGAAAGGAGGGGTTCAGCGGTCATTTGGGATTGACGATGTCGTCCACGGTGAAGGGAGAAAGAGGCAGGCGCGCCATGCCATCCGGCACGGCGATCCGCTCGTCCGCAGAAACAAAGAAGGCGCAGCCGCCCAGTTGCGCGGTCGCGACATGGATCGCGTCCGGCAGCTTGAGGGAGGCACGCCCGGCGCGAAGTCGCGCAGCGGCGATCAGAACGGCGCGGTCCACCGGGAGCACCTCGAAGCCGTCAGAGGGCGAGATCATACCCTGATAGGCGTCTACCACCGCGCCGGCTCCGCGCTCCATGGGTTTTACCAGCACTTCGGACAGTGTGAGTTCACTGGTAACGCCCAAGAACTCACCGTCCTCAAGAGACGAGAGCACCCACCAGGCATGGTCGGAACGCGCGCCCGCCTGCTCCATCGCCGTGATGAAGACGTTCGTGTCGAGATAGACGCGAGGCACCGTCATCGACGATCCCATTCGTCCCGCAGCGCCCGAACGTGATCGACGATCTCCTCAGTCGTGAGGAATTCCGCTCGGCGCAGATGCTTCCACCGCGTGAAATGACCCGCGGCCGGAGAGGGATCGGAGGCCTCTTCCTCAAGAGAAACGGTGACCGACGCGCGCGTGAGCCCGTCCCGCAAATCCTCGGGCAGCTTCTCGACCGGGTACTGGCGCACGATCTTGTTCATCTCAGTCACCCTCGCGCATTCATCCTACCACACCCGCCCCTCACCCGAACGTCTTGCGCGGGTCGAAGGCGTCGCGCACCGCCTCGCCGATGAAGATGAGGAGGCTCAGCATCACCGCCACGGTGAAGAAGCCGGTGAGGCCGAGCCACGGGGCCTGGATGTTGTTCTTGCCCTGGGAGAGCAGTTCGCCCAGCGAGGGCGAGCCGGGGGGCAGGCCGAAGCCGAGGAAGTCCAGCGCCGTCAGCGTCATCACCGATGAGGAGAGGATGAAGGGCAGCATGGTCAGCGTCGCCACCATGGCATTGGGCAGCATGTGCCGCGCCATGATGGTGAGATTGCCGACGCCCAGCGCCCGCGCCGCCTGCACATATTCGAAGTTTCGGGCGCGCAGGAATTCGGCACGGACCAGCCCCACCAGCGAGACCCAGGAGAACAGCAAGAGGATGCCGAGCAGCACCCAGAATCCCGGCACCAGCACCGAGGAGATGATGAGCAGCAGGTAGAGCGAGGGGATGGCTGTCCAGATCTCGATGAATCGCTGGAACAACAGGTCCACCCAGCCGCCGAAATAGCCCTGCACCGCGCCCGCCGCGACGCCCACCACGGAGGAGACGATGGTGAGCGCGAGGCCGAACAGCACCGAGATGCGGAAGCCGTAGATGAGGCGGGCCACCACGTCGCGGCCCTGGTCGTCCGTCCCGAGCCAGTTCACCTCGAGCCCGGAACAGCCTGACACCCCCTTCTTCTCCGCCGCCGCCTTGCACTGGGCCTCGGTGAGCATCCAGGTGGGCGGCGAGGGGGCGGGGGTGGGCAGGTCCAGGTTGTGGGTGGAATAGGAGAAGCGGATGGGGGGCCATACCATCCAGCCGCCCTTTTCGGCGATGAGCTTCTGGAGGAAGGGGTCTCGGTAGTCCGCATCCGTCTCGAAATCGCCGCCGAACGCGGTCTCCGGATAGGCCTTCAGTACCGGGAAGTAATAGCCGCCGTCATAGGAGACGAGGATGGGCTTGTCATTGGCGATGAATTCGGCGCCGAGGCTGATGACGAACAGCACCATGAAGACCACGAACGACCAGTAGCCGCGCCCATTGCCGCGAAAGTTCGCGAGCCGCCGCCGGTTGAGCGGCGAGAGGGCGAAGCGGCCCTTCGGCTTGGTCTCGCCGGGGGGCGGCAACGAGCCATGGGCGGTATCACGGGCGGCGGGCACATCGGTGGGCGCGCCGGGCTGGAGGACGGGAACGGCATCCATGGCTCAGACCTCCCGCGTGTCGAAGTCGATCCGTGGATCGACCAGCATGTAGGTGAGGTCCGAGATGAGGCCGACGATGAGCCCCGCCAGCGAGAAGATGTAGAGGGTGGCGAACACCACCGGATAATCGCGGTTCAGCACGCTCTCGAAACCCAGCAGGCCGAGGCCGTCCAGCGAGAAGATGGTCTCGATCAGGAGCGAGCCGGAGAAGAAGGCGGCGATGAAGGCGCTCGGAAAGCCGGCGATGACGATGAGCATGGCGTTCCTGAACACGTGGCCGTAGAGCACCCGGCTCTCGGAAAGCCCCTTCATGCGCGCGGTGGTGACGTACTGCTTGCGGATCTCTTCCAGGAACGAGTTCTTGGTGAGCAGCGTCATCGTGGCGAAGGCGCCGAGCACCATGGAGGTGAGCGGCAGCACCAGGTGCCAGGCATAGTCCGCGATGCGCTCGGGCCAGCTCATCTGCCAGAAATTCTCGGAGGTGAGGCCGCGCAGCGGGAACAGATCGAGGAAGGAGCCGCCGGCGAACAGGATGATGAGCAGGATGGCGAACAGGAAGGACGGAATGGCATAGCCGACGATGATGACCGCCGAGGTCCACACATCGAAGCGCGAGCCGTCGCGCATGGCCTTGCCGATGCCGAGCGGGATGGAGATGAGGTAGGTGATGAGCGTCATCCACAGGCCGAGCGAGATGGAGACGGGCATCTTCTCGCCGATCAGCTCCAGCACCGAGATGTCGCGGAAATAGGACTTGCCGAAGTTGAAGGTGGCATAGTCCGTGATCATCTTCAGGAAGCGCTCGTGGGGCGGCTTGTCGAAGCCGAACTGCTTCTCCAGCTCCTTGATGAAGGCCGGGTCGAGGC